>CAMKLG010000022.1 GCA_946413585.1 uncultured Bacteroidales bacterium | reverse complement strand
CCGCGTTGCGGTCGATGGGCTCGTCCAACCAGTCCGCCATGGAGCGGCGGATGCGGGGATGCGGGTTCACGTACTTGCCGGGAACCCGCGGCTGGCCGTAGCCCACCGCTGCTCCTACCTGTGGAATTCCAGGCTAGAGGAAAAATTTACAAAAATCAGGTTTCTAATTAAACTTTTCTGCAAAATTCGAGTCGGCAAGTCTTTACATTTAATGAAATAGGAAATAAAAAATGAATTTCAGAGAGACATCTTTCATCCTTTTGCTTCTTATCACACTGTTCATCAACACTTTGTATTCACAGCCAGAGGTACAGAAGCCGCAGCAGACTTCGCACACCACCGGCACTGTGATGGGGTCCATCGTGGATGCCAACAACGTCCCGCTTCAATATGCCTCCGTAAACGTGAAGCGCGCCGCCGACTCTGTCACCGCACAATACGGCCTCACTGATGAAACGGGCAAGTTCCTCCTCGAAGGTATTCCTTTCGGAAAGTATTTTGTGGAGATACAATATGTCGGGTATCAAAAATCCACCTCGCCCGCCTTTGAAATCAGCAAGACCAACGCTGTATATCGCATTCCGAAATACAAGATGACAGACAAACTCACGGAGCTGAACGCAGTGGTCATCCGTGCACAAAAGGACGCACTACAGACCAACCTTGACAAGACGGTCTATAATGTGGAGTCGAGCATCAATGCGACGGGAGCATCCGCCGCGGAGGTACTGGACGAGATTCCTTCGGTGCAAGTCGATATGGAAGGGAATGTCAGTCTGAGGGGCAGCGAGAACGTCACGATCCTCGTGGACGGTCGTCCCACCAATCTCACCCTCGACCAGATTCCCGCGGACATGATTGAGAGTGTGGAAGTTATCACGAATCCTTCGGCTCGTTTGGAACCTGACGGCATGGCAGGTATCCTCAACGTCATCCTCAAGAAAAAGAAAGAGTCGGGATTCAACGCGATGGTGCAAGCCGGCGGTTCCATGGCATTCGTCTATAAGGACAAGCATATCCCGTTCATCAGCGGCTACAACGCGGGGTTCAGTTTCAACTATCGCTACGACAAAATCAACATCTTCTTCAATTACGGCTACCGCGCTCACTCGCACCGCAACGGCGGCACTCTTTGGCGCGACTCCTGGAACCTTTCTGACAGCAGTCACCTGGAACAGAGCAACTTCGGCGAACACCGCGGCGGCTTCCACAACGCCAATCTCACCTTCGACTACTATATTAATAAATACAATACTATTACGTTCGGCATCGGCGGCAATCTTGGGAAGATGCGCAACATCAGCAGCCTCAACTCCTTGACTTACAATATCTACGACGATTTGTACGACACCACCTACCATTATTTCCGCGAAGGGCTCAACACCCGCTCTTTCAAGAACATAGACGCGAGCATCAACTACAAAAAGACTTTCTTGATGCCCGGACGCGAACTCACCGCCGACCTTTTCTTCACGCAACGCGGCGGCGAGGCCATCGACACATTCACGCAGCGTTCCTACCTCGACGTGCCTGACTTCTACCAAGAAACCAGAACGTTAGAGCAAAACCGAAATGCCTCCGCACAGGTCGATTTCGTTACTCCCATCGGCAACGGAGGACGCATCGAGACCGGCTACAAGATTGCCTACCGCGAAGTCGGTCAAGACTATTCCCTTTTCGAAGGGCTGAGCCACAACGCCGCCTCGGAAGTGATAGAGCAGCGTAACGACTTCACTTACTACGAATTACTGAATGCTGCATACTTCATCTACTCCAACACCTTTTGGAACAAGTTAAGCGTGCAGGCCGGTTTGCGTGGTGAAATCGCCAACACTATCTCCAATCTGCGCAGTGCCGATACTGCCTATCACTCCGACTATTACAACCTCTTCCCCACCCTACACGTCAAGTACGACATCACCGAAAACCACACGTTGCAGCTGAGCTACTCGCGCCGCGTATCGCGTCCGCGCATCCACCAACTCAACCCGTTCATCAACTATTCCGACCGCGAAAACCTCACGCGAGGCAACCCCTACCTGAAACCCGAAATCGCCAACTCCACTGAGCTGGGCTATATGTTCAACAAAAACGCCACCTCCATCACCCTCACCGCCTTCTACCGACTGCGCACGAACATGGTCACGCGCTACACGGAAATCTTGGAAGACCCCCTCACCGGGCGTTTTTACACCATGACATCGTACCAAAACCTTAACAAAGGCCACAACTTCGGTATCGAAGCCTTCTTCAGCCAGCGGGTGAAAAAAGTTTGGAAAGTGAACCTCACCGGCAGCTTCTACCGCAATATCATCGAGAGCAACGACCTTATCGACGAGAACCTTTCCCGCGACTGGGTGTGGAGCTTAGGTTGCAACCAAACCTTCACTGTGGGCAAAGACTTCGACATCCAACTCAACTTCCGCTATCGTTCGAGCACACTCACCGCCGGCAGTATGGGTTGGGGCACTGGCGGCGTGGGACAGGGGCGCCGTTCTCCCACCTACCGCATGAGCCTCGGTGTCAAGAAAGGATTCCTCGACAACTCCCTGATACTCAGTTTAAACATACGCAATGTGTTATACTGGATTCCCACCGTCCGCCAAACAAGAGTGGAGTCGTGGTCAGGGTTAGATCAACCCACCGGCTACTATTCCTACAGTATCCGCGAAAACGACGGCTTCCATGTCTCCTTCAATATCACTTACAAGTTCAACAACTACAACAATCGACAGCAGCGCCAGAACGTGGATGAATACAACGAAGGAGAAGGCGGAGATATGTAATTTTCACACAATTAGTTGCGCAAAATGACCGCTGTAATTCGAAAAAAAAGCTCAACCCCAGATTGCAGAATCACATAAAGCATTGACATTCAATCAAATGTATTTTAAAGAAAAATATTTGGCAGCCTATTGCGGATATTCAAAAAAAGTGTATTTTTGCAACCTCAAAATTGAGAGAGAAAAACAGAGATTAACGTAGAAAAAGATAAGGCAATGAAACACGAATTGATTCAGTACGTAGAAGATAACTTCATAACGACCCAAGAGTTTCCGAAGTTTAAAGCTGGTGATACCGTAAACGTTTCTTACAGAATCGTTGAGGGATCTAAAGAACGTATCCAGCAGTTCCAAGGTGTTGTCCTGCAAATCAAGGGCAGCGGCGTGAACAAAACGTTCACCGTGAGAAAGATTTCAGGCGGTATCGGCGTGGAAAGAGTATTCCCCTTCACCTCTCCGATGATTGCTGACCTGAAAGTGGTGAAACGCGGTGTCGTGAGAAGAGCAAGAATTTACTATCTCCGTAATTTGACGGGTAAGAAAGCCCGCATTAAAGAGCGCAGAGGGTAATCATAATGTAAAGATTTTAATGGTTAATGAAAAAGGGTGGCGTTTGCCATCCTTTTTTCGTTCGTATTCGTATTTTGTGTATCTTTGCACCCCGAAAAAAACAGCAGAAAAGATGGCTTTGATACAATCAATGGAGGCGACTGGCGCAAAACTTTTCAAGTACAGAGGACAGATCCCCGTACTCATTTTCGTGCTTTCTCTGCCGATCCTGTTCTTCACCAACCGAAATCTCTACGAAAACCTCACCATCACCGACTTTCACAGCCCGGTGTATGCCACTTGTACCATCATTTCCGTGCTGTTGGTCATCGCGGGCCTGGCGTTGCGCGCCTACACCGTGTGTACCTCTCCGAAAGGCACCTCCGGACGTAACACCACCCACCAAGTCGCCAACCACCTCAACACCAAGGGCATCTACTCCGTTGTGCGTCACCCGCTCTACCTTGCCAACTACCTGATCTGGGCCGGACTGCTCGTCTATACCATGAACGCCTTCGCTTTTATTATCGTCTCCCTCGTCTATTGGATCTACTACGAACGCATCATGATGACTGAAGAGGCCTTCCTGCGCGGCAAGTACGGCGACGAATTCGAAGAATGGGCGGCACGCGTTCCAGCATTCCTCCCCAAATGGTCCCTCCACGAAGGCGGCATGCTCCAGTTCTCATGGAAGACCTTTATCCGCCGCGAATACGCCACTATCATGTCCGCCATCTTCACCTACACAGTTCTTGACTATATCCTCTACTACCTGATCGATTTCCGCAACACCGGAGAAGGCACCTCCTGCTGTATCAACTGGATACGCCCTTCCCTCTACATCCTCATCGCCTACACGATCATTGCCCTCCTCATCAAACTCATCAAACACAAGACCACCTGGCTCGACGCCACCCCGGATAGGGATTAAAGAATTAAAAATTAAGAATTATTCCACGAAGTAACAAACAAAAAAACAGTAAATATGAACATCACCCACATCGAACATCTCGGCATTGCCGTGAAAAGCTTAGAAGCCGCTATTCCCTATTATGAGAAAGTTTTGGGAATGAAATGCTACAACATCGAAGAGGTCGCTGACCAGAAAGTGAAGACCGCCTTTTTCAAGGTTGGCCAAACCAAGATTGAGCTCTTGGAGCCGACATCACCTGAGAGCACCATCGCGAAGTTCATCGAGAACAAGGGCGAAGGCATCCACCACATCGCATTCGCCGTTCCCGACACGAACGAAGCCCTGCACGAACTGGAAGAGAAGCAAGTGCGCCTCATCGACAAATGTGCCCGCCCCGGTGCTGAAGGCCTCATGATTGGTTTCGCTCACCCGAAATCCACCTGTAGCGTCCTCACCGAATTCTGCTGCCCGAAATAATATCTAGCTATTGGCTGTTGGCTTTTGTCTATTGGCCAACAGCTAACAGCCAATAGCTAACAGCCAAATTAATATGCTGAACGACAAGAATTTTTGGAAAACGCACCTCAAATGGGGTGTCATTTTGGGTGTGATGCTGGCAGGACTGGAACTCCTGAAGATGTTCGCCCGAAAAGTGGATTACAGTGCCAGTCAAGTGCTTGACTTGGCGATGGTTGTCGGCTTCATCCTCGTCTTGCACTTCGGCGTGCGCGAGTTCAAGGAGTCCTTTACCGAACGACTGTCATTCGCCAAAGCTTTCCGAAGCTGCATCGTCATCTCCCTCATCGGCGCCATCCTCCTTTTCGGCTATGACATGCTCCACTACTCTGTCATCGAGAAGGATGGCCTGCAGCAAAAATACACCGTGGCATTGGCGAAATACAAACAAAACCTGGCCAAAGACACCCTGACAAACGGTGAACTGAAAGACTACACTGAAGCAGCTGCGACTATCATGAACGAACGCAAAGCGGAGCTGCTAAAAGGCACGACATTCCAAGCAGAAGGATGTCTGACAAACGATTCTCTGCCACAAGCTACTACCGACGAAATCAACAACGGAATTCTGATTTTCCAGCAGTTCTACGTCAACAAGTTACGTTCCAAACCTGAAGCAGACAAAGAGGAATACAAACTCAGCAACTTCACGTCCTACGCAAAAAGAGTGCTGATGGAAACGTTGGTGAGCTACACTGAACAGAACGAAGGAAAGGCCTCCACACCATACGTGCAGGAGATTGTGCAGCAGACGAACGACACGCTCGCCAGCATCGACCCGTTAGAGAAACGTTACGAGGAAAACAAGTCGCGTGTGCCCCACTACGACCAGAATGGCAAATACGCTGGCATCAGCGCGATGATGTACCTGCTCTATGGCATGTTCTTCGGCCTCTTCGTCGCCATGTTCAACTACACGTCGAAGAAACCAATCGAAGAGTACACCCCGTCGGAAGAGACAAAAGACGCGTAACCCTAAACCCTAAACTATAAACCCTAAACTATAAACTATAAACTATAAACCTTAAACCAAGAAATGGACATATCCATAATAGTACCCTTGCTAAACGAAGCGGAATCGCTTCCTGAACTGGCCGCTTGGATTGAGCGCGTCATGACAGAAAACAAATTCACCTACGAAGTCATCATGGTTGACGATGGCTCCACCGATGAATCGTGGTCGGTGATACAAGAGTTGCACGCGAAGAATCCCGCAATTAAGGGCATCAAGTTCCGTCGCAACTATGGCAAGTCAGCGGCGTTGAACACCGCCTTCGAGGCCTGCCAAGGTGATGTGGTCATCACCATGGATGCAGACCTGCAAGACAGCCCCGACGAGATTCCCGAACTCTTCCGCATGATTAAGGAAGACGGTTACGACCTTGTATCCGGCTGGAAGAAAGTTCGTTACGATTCAAAAATAGCTAAGAATATTCCATCGAAATTTTTCAACTGGACCACCCGTCGTATGTCGGGCATCCAGCTTCACGACTTCAACTGCGGCCTGAAAGCCTATAAGAGAGACGTGGTGAAATCCATCGAAGTCTATAGCGAGATGCACCGCTACATTCCCGTCATCGCCAAGTGGGCAGGCTTCACCAATATCGGCGAGAAAGTGGTCATTCACCAAAAACGCAAGCACGGTGTCTCCAAATTCGGCTGGGATCGCTTCATTAACGGCTATTTGGATCTGCTGACCGTCAGTTTCATGTCGAAATTCGGCAAGAAGCCGATGCACTTTTTCGGTTCACTCGGTTCTTTGTCTTTCCTTATCGGTATTGTGATCACCATCGCACTTATCGCACAGAAGTTATACCGTATGTCTCACCAAGTTCCTGGTTTCCGACAAGTCACGGATCAGCCGTTGTTTTACCTTGCCTTGTTGGCGATGGTATTCGGTTTGATGCTGTTCTTGGCCGGTTACCTCGCCGAACTGGTGGTTCGCAACGGTTCCGACCGCAACAAATACCTGATTTCCGACAGAATCGAATAGAGATTTCCCCGTAGAGACGCGAAAATCGCGTCTCTACGTATAATAAACAACCGCAATGACAATATTCCGCCAAACCATATTTCTCCTCGCCGCAATGATGATTGCGGCTTCTTCATACGCGCAAGACACCCGCGACTGCGGTATCGTGAAAGACATCGACGGAAATGAATATCAGACAGTTATAATGGGAGACGAGTGCTGGATGCGCGAAAACCTGCGCACGCTGCATTACGCGGACGGGCGCGAGATTCAGCCCGCACCGCAAGCTCCGAACAACGATCCGCAAAACATCACCCGCTACGGAAGACTCTATACTTGGCACTCCGTGCTGGACAAGTCTGAACCGACAGAAGAGACCGATGGTCGTGTGCAAGGGCCTTGTCCCGACGGCTGGCACGTTCCCGCCAACTTCGAATGGATGGGCGTGGAGGATTTCGTGGGTTATAAAGACTACTACCGTTGCGGCACGGATGTCAACAATGTGGCAAAAGCGATGGCAAGCACTGAGGGCTGGCAATACGATTTCATGACACAAGGGGCAAGCTGTTGCATCATCGAAAACGTTTCAACGAACAATGGGACTGGATTTTCCGTGGTCCCCGCAGGGAATGTCTGGAACGGTATGTCTGACGGGTTCGGCAAAGAATGCGGTTTTTGGACATGCTCTGACGGCAGCCCAGACACTTCCCCCATCCACCGCTTCTACTATACCAATGCCACGGTGGAAATCAACTGCACCCCAAAAGAGGCTTTCTATTCGGTGCGCTGCCTAAAGAACAAAAATTAATGTTCGTTATCCACAATGGAACAAGGCTGGAAACCGATCAACCGATCATAGGAAGATCCTTCCTCTTGATAATAAACAAATATATAGTATATATTACTAGTTTCGTAGTGCGAGCCTTCCACGAATGTGGCATCAATTTGACTTGATCCATGCGGGAGATAGACATACTGGTAGTTGTACGCACCCTGTTTCAGCAAAATATCTGTTTCCCAGAAGTCAAATTCCTTGTTATAATGCAATTTAGCCTCATCCAACAACCGCCAACCCGTCAATTCTCCAAACACATAGACATCCCCATCATTATAGGGATAATCGCTCTTCAACGTGAAATGCGTAAACACGTAATCCTCTGAGTATTCGTTTCTTAAGTCCCTGTTTTTATAATAACAGCGACCATTCATCGTACCTCGGCTTTCGTATGCGGCATACGGGCGCGCATCATCTTGCAACACGTATGCGTGGTTATGGCGGTTCACGTAAGAAATTCCCACAATACGGTCAGCATTGGAACGCAGGGTGGAGATGTCGAACGTGCGGAATTCTGCACCGCCGGGGAAGCTGTTCCGCCCGTCGGTATAATCAAAATGCAGTTCAGAAGCCACACCGGAACGGTACGTCAACCCGATGATGGCATTGTCCCAACGACCGTTCTGACGGATGGTGGCATGGACGGACTGTTGAGGATTACGAATTTGGTAGCTTCCCGTAAAGACCGTGAAATCAATATCTTGGTGAGTATAACGGTTGTTTACATCCACTGCTGGATGAACATCGGTGACAATCTTGGCCGCCATTGGTTCCAACACCATGAAACGACGGGTGAAAAGCGGACGGTCAGGAGAGTCATCATACACATAAAGCACATAATTTCCTGACTTCGTGAAAGCTATATTATCGTTTGGAAATTCTGCATAATAGTGCAAATAGGGTTCTATCGTATTAAAAGAGTGGTCGTATTGTTCTATTTCATCCTCCATAAAGCCCTCAATATACTCAATAGGATTCAAATCAGAACGTTTCCAATCGTGCGTGCAATGAATAAATAGGAATTTGGGATGCCTGACTTCTAGATTCAAGTCGTCAAAGGCAATTTGGAAAGTAGCCCCTCCCAAGGTTGCAACAGGTTCCGACAACGGATCTTCATTCACCGTAAGTTGCACACTCGCTATCCCCTCTTCGTAAATCCAATCATCTAATTGAATATCAGCAAATTCCTGAGAAAAACAGAATGAATTTGACAGGAAAAATATCCATAATAACGATGCAAATTTTCTCATAAGGCTTCAAATAATTAGGAAGTGCAAATGTACATAAATTTCGAACACACACCAGCAGATGAAATAGTTAGAGACGTTGCTGACGACGTCACTATCTATTTCAGCGTCTCTATTTGTTTCCGTAGATAGCAGGTGATATTTTTTTTCAAAAAAAGAGCGTTGTATTCAAAAAAAATATATTTTTGCGGTTCAAATATAAATCAATTATTAGGCAAACCAATTAAAGAAATAAGGAGACCCCGCTATCGAGAAAAAATCTACTTTCTGAATTTATTAACCATATTAAAGAAAGGAGCATATCATGAATTGGAATGCCTTAACCGATAACGAATTGATAGCGCGTTATCAAGCTGGTGATGAATCTGCATTGAAGACCATCGTCCTCCGTTACGAGCGGAGGTTGTTCTCCTATATCATGGTTTCTGTCAAAAACAAGGAGCTGGCTGAAGACATCTTTCAGGACACTTTCATTAAGGTTATCAACACCATACGTTCCGGCAACTACCAGGAAGAAGGGAAGTTTTTCCAATGGATCATGCGGATCGCCAATAACTTGAAGATAGACTACTATCGCAAATTGCAACGCATGCCTACGGTGGATGGCGGTGAAGAGTTCGACATCTTCACCATCATCGGCACCCACGACGAGTCTGTGGAGGAGAAACTGATCCGCGAACAAACCTACGCCGACCTGAACAACTACGTCGAATACCTTCCCGAAGAGCAGAAAGAGGTACTCAAGATGCGGATATACATGGACTACAGCTTCAAGGAGATAGCGGAGATGACCAACGTAAGCATCAACACGGCGTTAGGTCGTATGCGTTATGCCCTCATAAACCTCCGGAAAATCATGTCCAAGCACCACGTCGTGCTTGAGTAAAACCTGCTCGGTTTTGGCAGGGAAACTCCGAAAATCTGCGAAATTCCGCGAAAAAAATTTACTATTCGCGAATCAATTGTTAAATTAAGTTAAGCAAATCGCTCAGTATCAGCGAGAAAAAAAATTTTCAAAAACTCTTGACAAACGCTTGTCGAGAGTTTATTTTTGTATTGTTCAAAAGGGGTCGGCAACCCTGACTGAATTCAGAACGCCTAAACTAACTAAAACTAAAAAAACGAAACTGCCGCAAAGAGACAAAACCATTAATCGACCTAACCGTGAAAGGAAGATTAACGTAGATAGGAAACTATCATCCCCGCGAAAAGGGGATAACCTCAAACAATTTAAATTAAATCAAACTAAAAAACAAAAACCTAAAACTATGAAAAAGTTCTTTTTATTAATCGGATTGAGTGTTTTATCATTTGCCACTTTCGCTGAAAAAGTACCGTCAGTGATTGTCAACAAGCAACAAGGTGGTTTTTCCGCCATCATCAACATGTACAATTACGTGACCTACACGCCAGCCGAGCTCACCAGCTCAGGTATCGCCGAATTGGATTGTAGAGGCAGCGGATTCACCTTCTGCCGTGTTCCGAATTGTTCCCCATGCCCGGTTAACAACGGGAATTCCATCGAGGTGGCTTCTGACCCCGTACTGCTGAATTCGCTCAAAAATGCCTTCAACGATGTCATCTTGCAATATGAGACGGCATACGAAGCCAGTCTGTCCGCTTCACAGTCAAACAATGTGCCAAAAAGCGTGCCGACAGTGTTCACCAAGACCATTGCGCTCAACAACGCCTCTAAAGGTTCAAAACCACACCAACGTGTTGAGACGTATGTGGTACGTGGTGTCGTCACTAATTCCAAGAATGGCGATTCTACGATGAAAATCTACGTTGAGAAGGTGAATATTTTCTCAATAGCAGGCAACTAACCCTCACTCCTGAAAAAAGACGCTGAGCCATGACGAAATCACGAATATTAATCCTAGCAAGCATACTGTTGGCAACTATTTGCGCAAACGGACAAGAATGGATTGGACATCGATTCACATTAGACACGATTGTTCGTATGCAATGTACGAAAGAACCTGAAAACCTGAATCTTGTCAAATGTGACATTCAAGACAACACTTTCTATTTTGTTGAGCAACAGTCATTTCAACAGAAAGAGAACGACTTCCACGCCGTGATCCATGCTTTGCGATTGGATAATTATGAACAAACAGAAATCCTGCTTCCCTTGCCCCAAGGCGCGCGCAACAAGGAGCATTACGCTCGGAGCCTGTGGATTTATGATTTCTGTTTCGACGGAGACTATCTTTTGGTGACCACTCAAGAAGAACTAATATTATATAAAAGAATTCAAGACCAAAACTACGAAGTGGTTTCCAATTATCGTCACCAGAACTTGTTCATGGGGTATCTTCATCAGAACAAGATCCACTTCTTCGAAGAAGACCATGACAAGGGGTTCAAGTGGTTTCAAAAAGAGCTCGGCAGCGATTCGGCCACATTGGTGCGCGAACTGCCTTACGAGGCTCCGCACATTGTACAAATCCAGCCCAATCGCTATCTTTCCCACAACAAAAACAATGTACTCTTCCTAAGCACCAGATATCCCCGCTTGGAGATCTATTCCTTGGACGGTCAACTTCTTGAAACGCATTCCTTCAACTTGCCTTCATGGAAACCTTTCGAGGACAACTATATCCAGAAAACACTGTCGTTCCCTTACGGAATCGAACGAATCTATGCCGTAAAAGACGACATCTATGACTACTCCTATCCTAAAGTGGTCATGCCTCTGCGCGGGGATTTCCTGCTACTCTATGCTCATTACGACACGCTTATCGGGAAATCTGTGCTGCAATATGCCGTCAAGGAAGATAACGGACAAACGCTCCGTTACCTCCGATCAAACCATGAAGATAGCGTTTATACTGCAGCACAATTCCCGTTCACTCTGTTTCAGGGCGGATTCGACAAAGGCAACGCCGCAGGGAATGGCAAAATCGTGCAACTGACCTACCAAACGGATGTTTCTTGGAACGGACGAACCAACCAAGAATACCTTGCTGAACTGGACAAATACTATTCAGACCGCTCCCCCTCTCTGGCCTATCAAATCATGGATTATCGTCCACGTGAACTATGGAAGCGACCATTACTATATCCTACTGCATCAGAGCAACCGGTATCGTTAGACGAACTTTCTTCGAGTCAAAGTGTTCTGATACTCCATCAAGGATTGGAATGTTCTGGATGCGTGAAAGCGATTTACCAGATACTAGACCAATCGATCCCCGACAGTATCCATATCGGCCACGTCTATCCGCATCCATTAAAAGGTCTTGCTGTGCAGGAGCGCCGCAATCAAATTCGACATTCATTGGACAAACCATTCTCTTTCTATGCTAACCTCTCTCCCAATTTTTCGGATTTAACAGCTGGTGAATTCCTGACGGAATCAGACTTTCCATGCCTGCTGCTCTGCCGGCACGGTCATCCGCCCATTTTACTCAAAGTATCAGAAATCTTCGCCAACGACAGCAGCACCGCATTCAGCGAATCGTTCCTGAAACGATGGCAAAGCTTTATTTCTGCATCAAGTTCTTTGACAGACTAAAAAAAGTGTACCTTTGCGCCCTAAAATTCAACCTATGGCATATACGATTGACTTGACGAAAATCACACAGTTCGACCACGTGGAATTCGTGGCCAAACAGGTGGTGGAAGGCTTTATCACAGGTATTCACAAGAGCCCGATGCATGGTTTTTCGGTGGAATTTGCCGAACACCGTCCCTACAACACTGGCGAACCCATCCGGCATATCGACTGGAAATTGTACGCCCGCACCGACAAGCTGTTCGTCAAACAATACGAGGAGGAAACCAACCTGCGCTGCCATTTGGTCATCGACAACTCGTCGTCCATGTATTTCCCCAAACGGCAGAAATACACCCTCGCGCAACCGAACAAGATCTTCTTCGCCGTATATGCTGCCGCCGTGCTGATGCAAGTTTTCAAGAGCCAGCGCGATGCTGTCGGGCTGAGTTTGTTTTCCGATAAATTGGAGTTGCACACCCGCGCACGCGGAGGCGACGCGCACCACAAGATGATTTACCGCGAATTAGAGAAGGTGCTGCAACCCATCGGCGACAACGTGCAACGGCAATCCATGGTCACCGACACGCTGCACCAAATTGCCGAACAGATTCATCGCCGCTCTTTGGTCATCATCTTCAGCGACATGCTGGAGTCGAACAAAAACCTGGACGAACTGCTGCTGGCACTAGGACATCTGCGACACAACAAGCACGAGGTGGTCCTCTTCCACACCTTCGACAAACAATTAGAGTACGACTTCGCCTTCGAAAACAGGCTCTATAGATTCGTAGATATGGAGACGGGCAACGAGGTGAAAGTACATGCCAACAATATCCGTGAATACTACCAACAAACCGTGCGCGATTACTTCCAAGAAATCAAAGTCAAATGCGGACAATACCAGATCGACGTGATCCCCGCTGACATCACGCAAGGTTTCGAACAGATACTGCTACCCTATTTGCTGAAACGATCGCAAATGTATTAGTAGAGGCGTTGCGCGCAACATCTCTACAATACTTGAGAAAACCGAAAGACCTAATGAACCGACAAAACCAAACCTACGAAAACCGAAAACTGACAATCAAAGAATGGAGCGTCCAAGACCGACCACGAGAGAAATACGCCAAAAACGGTGCCGTAGCCTTGTCAAACGCGGAACTTATCGCCATATTGTTGCGTACCGGGAACACTACTGATTCCGCTGTGGATTTAGCTAAGAAATTGCTTGCCGCTTCGAAGAACAGTCTTAACGCGCTGTCTGACATGTCGTTGCGGGAGCTTTCGAAAGTCAAGGGTATCGGGCAGGCCAAAGCCATTGCCCTGCTCACCGCCTTTGAACTCGGCAAGCGCATCCGTGCAGAAGAGGTGGAGGAAAGCTTGCAAATCCTCCATTCGCGAGACGTCGTGAACTTGATGCAGGACAAGATCGCCCATCTTGACCATGAGGAATTCTGGGCGATATACCTCAACCACGCCAACCACATCCTGCACACATGCCAAATCAGCAAAGGAGGTATCAGTTCCACTGGGGTTGACACGCGCATCGTGATGGAGGAAGCAGTACTGAACAAGGCCACGCAAATCATCCTATGCCACAACCATCCGTCCGGCTCGGTTCGCCCCAGCCGCACCGACATCCAGCTGACGGAGAAACTGCACCGCGCAGCCGAACTCATGGATCTGATTCTGGTCGATCACATCATCATCCACAAAGACCGGTACTACAGTTTTGTGGAAGAAGGGAGGTTGTAACTCTACGAAACTCTTGTCTCTACTGAGACTGCTCAAGGAAAATGTCTCTTATTCGCCCGTGCTAATTCGATACCGCCAACTAATATGAAATCTGTTAGAATTCTTCATCTTAATAATGTACGAGGACATAGGGCGAACGACGTGAGCCCAAGGATCGTTCCCAATTCCCCCATATCGTCAATCAGGAATTCCGCACCTGCAGCAGACAGTTCCTCAGCAGAAGCGTTCCCATAGGTAACCGCGCAGGTGTGCGCGCCGGCAGCCGCGCCCATGAGGATGTCCACGGGCATGTCGCCAACCACCAGGGTCTCCGAAGCAGGCACGCCCAACGCCGTCAGAATGACGTTCACAGGCTCTGGATGCGGTTTGTGGCGAGTCACCTCGTCGGAACCGACCACCATGGCGATTTTGTCCGTCAGGCGCATCTCACGAATGAAACCGAGCAATGAGGCAGAAGTGCGCGACGAGGCAATCGCTATCTGGATATGATGGGTGTGCAGCAAGTCAATGGTCTCCTGCACGAAAGGGAACATATTGGGGAACAGCGACTTGGCATTGGCAAAAAAGATCTGGCGGTAAGTCTCGGTACAGTGTTCAGCGCCGTCATCGGTCAGTTCCGGGAAAATCTTGCGGAAGCAGTCCTTGAGCGGCAGCCCGATGGTGGAGGCGCAGGTCTCCTCATCGGCCACAGGCATCCCCAACTCCCGCATCACGCACTGCATGGTGAGAACGATGTTATGGCGTGTGTCGGCCATTGTGCCGTCAAAATCGAAGATAACCAATCGGATGTTCTTCATACATTTAGATTCTAATTCTGTTCTTTCTTAACTGCTGTGATGATGATAATACTGAGACTGCGAGACTCTTTGATGGACATTGGACGTTGGATTTTTGATTTTGGCGGCATAAATACAAGAAATAATGATAAGCAACCGATCTTCCCATGAGGAATGAATGATTATTCGCCTCTACGGAATTTTACGACGCTTGGAAGCGTCGGCCCCTATTGCACCTGCACCCTTACCCCCGCTGAATGCGACCGGAACTCCGGCGCATACATGCACTCGATGTGCGTGATGCCGTTGCTGAAGTCGCCGGACTGGGTGGCGAACAAAGTGTATTCGAAAACGTATTTGCCCTTCGGCATCCAGTCGATGAAGAAGTGGGTAGCCGCATCCTTGGTGGCTTCGTAGTACCAGAGGCCGTCCTGGTATTTGTACTGCGAGAAGACGTTGACGGGCTCGAAAGTAGCGGCGCGCATGTCCTTGAGATGCACGAACTCCATGTCGCGGTCGGCGGTGATGACCACCCGCACGCGCACCTTGTCGCCCTTCTGCAGCGGCTGCTCCGCCGTGATGGCCTTCAGCACCTCGCCCTTGTCGGTGTTCTCCACCTTGAAGAGTTGCTTCTCGATGACCAAGTTCTTGTCGTCGCTGCGGGTGATCTTGTCGAGATTCTCGAAATACTGCCAGTAGAGGCCGCCCCACGCGGGACCGTCGGTGCCCTTCTCGATGCGCACGTTGGCCTTGTCGGCGGTGATCTCCTCGCCCGGCCAGGCCTTCTTGAAGTAGCCGGTGCCCGCCTCCGTCTGCACGGTCTCGTCTGGCAGACGCACGTTCCCCACGGTGACCGCCACGGTCTTGTCCTCAGCTACGAGCGTCCTGTTCAGCAGCAGCGCGTAGATGGCTTCCGTGGTCGATTTCGTGGTGCTCCAGTGCTGGGTCTGCTTCTGCTTGAGAAGCCATAACTGCATCTGCGCTAAGGACTCCTCGTCCTCCGGCGTGATGGTGTGGAATGCCTCGATCAGCATCGCCTGCCGTTCCACGGGCTGCTCATACCAGAACCAACCGCTGCCTTGCTTTTTCCAGAACATGCCCATCTCCTCGTCATGCTGGGCCATGCTCTTGAGGTAGGCCACAATTTCCTTCGCCACCTTCTGGTCGCCGTTGCGCCAAGCGGTGAGCGCGATCATCGCTTGGGTGTAGAAGGACTCTGACTTCCAGCTACTTAACAGCACCTTGTAGCAGGTATCGTAGGCGACTTTGTGCTTGGCGGAAACCTTGTCTTTGTAGAAACTGCGGGCGTAGAGGTAGTGTGTCTCATCGACGTAATTGTAGTGGTATTTCTTGCGGTCGAGGTAGCGTTGGTACATCTGCTCGTCCATGTAGGAGACAGCGCTGTGGAGGGTGCTGTTGGCCACGTCGGTGCTCACGCCGAGGGCTTTCAGGTGACCGAAGCCCGCCACGATGTGCCGTGTGATGAAGTCGCTGCTCTTGCCGCCACTGAACCACGGCCAGCCACCGTCGCCGTTTTGCGCCCGCTGCAGTTTCCGCAGCGTGGAGGCTTCCTCCTTGGCCATCCGTTTGAAGTCGAACATGGCGGCCAACGCCTGCTTGTTGACTCCTTCGCGCTGCGCGTCGAGCACCCACGGGGTCTCCTCCAGTATCACCTGCTTGAGTTCCTGGTTTTTCTCAAGAGCGGAGCAGAAAGCGTCGGGACTCTCCACCTGCCAACGGTTGAAAACCTCTTCGATGACGGGATTGGCCTTCAGGATGTGCGTGGCGAGGGCGTTGGCGTAGTAGCGGCTGAAGCGCTGCTCGTTGCACTCGTGCGGGTATTCCATCATGTAGGGCATCGCCTGGATGGCGTACCAGACGGGGTTGGGCGTGCATTCCACCGTAAGGCGGTAATGTTTCAATGTAGGGACGCGATTTATCGCGTCCGAAATGCGATTCATCGCGTCCGAATTCCGATTCATCGTGTCCGTCGCACCGAACGCATCCCGCAATTTGTTGAACGTGAACGTCTTCGAGCCTTTTCCCGATATATAGAACGGCATCGTTTCCGTCACCATCATGCGGTTGGTGAGCACGGGGAGGGTCTTCTCCTCGCCGTCGCCGGCCACGTCTTTCGGGTCAGTGTTGTGCGCGACAATGCGGTAGGTGATGGCGGGAACGTCATCGGGCACCACGATGCGGAAATGGATTTCGGAGGAGGAGTTGGCGGGAATCTCGTATTGTTGGGAACCGGCGGTCGCGACGCAAAATCTTGCGTCGCCACGGGACATTTCACAAATCATCCCCAACGGTTTGCCATTCATCGCATTGAACATCTGCAACGTCACGTACCCACACAGGGTTTTGCCGCTCATGTTCACCACCTTGGCGGAGAAGTCCATGGTGTCGCCCTCGCGGAGGAAGCGCGGGGCGTTGGGCACGATCATCACGTCCTTGGCGGTCTGCACGAACTTCTCGAAGCGGCCACACTGAAGGTCAGGGTTGTGGGCCACGCCCTGCATCTTCCACTTGGTGAGTGCGTCGGGCATGGTGAAGCTGATATAGACGTCGCCGCGTCCGTCGGTGCGCAGCTGCGGGTAGAAGAAGGCGGTCTCGGAAAAATTGGTGCGGATGACAGGGGCTGAAGAACCTCCCAACACAGCTACTGCTGCTTCCGACTGTTTTGAAGCGGCATACTCTGCCTCGTCGAAAAATACGGCAGCAGGTTCCCCAGCTCTATCCTCAACGACATTAAGTACCATTTCTTGCTGATACATTGGCATTTCCTCGCCTGTTTCCAAATCAACGCCCGTTGATACCCACTTTCGTAAATATCTGGTACCATTACAGTTACCGAAATCAGAGCGAAAATCCGGAAACGAGGAACGGAACGATTTTGTGTAATAATCGGTGTTAAAGTACTTCTGTTGCAATATAATGGTTGCCGTGGAAATCGTCTGGAGACGCAGTCGTCTTGACCTGTACGAATGATTAAAACCAAGATTCAGGAAATGGGTCCTTCCAGACAACGCATCCAAGGAGTAATCGTACATGGTGCACAGCAATTCCGCCAAAGCGGGTTCTCCCTGATGATTGAGCAATCGCACCTGATATTCTTCCTGACTGCCGGGCAACGTTTTGTTACGGAAACGCAAAAACTCAAAACGGATGTCTTTCTGATGATTGACGATGGTAACGGTGGGAGTCAAACTAAGCCTGTAGTTATCCGAAACCATATACAAATTAATAGTGAGCTTACCGTTCGAGGTCTCCAGGACAGGATAGGCTATCTCCACCATATTCTTATGCAACTCAAGCCATTCCGTTTTGACAACACTGTCGTTTTGGACCATCTCGCATAACACCATCGCATGGTCCAAACAACTACCCACATGGAAACGCAACGTTTCCCCAGCCTCCACTTGGTAACCGCCCGAAGTGTAATACATCGTGGCCAAATCGAACCACAACGGGCTGTAACCCTTATAGGACGTCTCGGAACCATCATACAGGTAGACCTCCCGATTCGCCTCCACCCATTCTCCATTGGGATCCTGAGTTTTGAAACAAATCCGGTAATAACCGCTCTGCATATTCGAAAGGCCAGGAATTTCAAAAAAGTTATCTTTCCCTTTATCACAAATAATGGAACCTGTAGTGAGCAATTTCGCAGACCAATTGCTCTTGTCATCCTCTCCAGCAAAAGCCAAATTTGGAAACTGCTTGCGCAACTCCGACATCGGGGTGATTTCCACATCTCCTTTTGAGACAGAATGATAGAAAACCGCTGGTGCGGTCAGCTTGAAAATTTCGTAAAGCACCGTACCATCTTGCGGCGCATCTGCAATATTGGTCAATGTCACCGGGAAGCGGTTTTCAGTATAGTCTGTCCGTATTTCTTCCGGAAATTGGATCCAGAGCGACAGGCTACGTTCACTAACTCGCACTTCCGAACTTGCCGTATGGGTTTCGCCATTGATATCCGTAACGGTCACATCTATCAAATATTGGTACAACGGAGTGTATTGCTTTATGGAAGCCACCTCCTCGGTCGGGAAGGAAATGGTGAAACGTCCGGCGGCATCTGTCTGCGTTTGCCCGCTCACGACAGCCTGAGTTTGTAGATCGGGTTTATAATAGGGGCGAAACCACGGAAACGAAGTTTCCCGATATACCGCATATTGGACGACTGCATCCCCAATCGGATAACCGGCCAGAGCCTCCGCAAAACCCTCTACGGTAACAGTTTGCCCTATTTTCACCAAATCTTTGGGCGTTTCCATCCGCACCTCGAAAGAGGGACGTTTGTACTCCTCCACCCGGACATAGGAAGTCCCTATCCACGCTCTCGCTGTCTTTACGTGGAGCGTATAGCGGCCCGTCAAGCCACCCTCCGGCAATTGGAAAAAGCCGTCAAAAGAGCCGAAATCGTTGGTGGTCACCTTTTTCTCAGCGACCAGTTGATGATTCACATCCCGCAAAGCCACCATATATTCCTGCCCCTTGATCAAGGAGTAATGCTTCGTTTCTCCTTTATCAACCGTCTCCTCCGTGACAACACCCTTGAAATACAATGTCTGACCTGGACGATATAGGTTTCTATCCGTCAGCAGCTCACATTTCTGTTCTGTCCTTGCTTCCTGTCTGTTTTTATACCAATAGGACGTTTCCAAAGCATATAGCGTCTGATGGTTCCAAGTCACACTCAAATTGTCCATCATGCTTTGCATATAGGGAAAATCTATCCGGGCATAGCCGCTCTTGTCGGTCACAAGATGATAGGTATTGGAACTTTTGCTATGCTGATCAGAGACTGTCATCTTGATTATTGCGTTTTCCAAAGGTTCGCCAGTAACCCTGTTCACCACATAGAACTCTTGTTCCTTATCCGTCTCCCTGTTTTCAACTTGAATATCCGTGACTTGCACGTAACTAATGACTTGACAGTGGTCGATTTCATTCGGATAAGGGCTGTCCGACAACAGTAGCAGGTATTCGCCGGCGGGTTGGGACGGAAGCATGTACTTTCCCGAATGCGATTGAAAATCCTCCATATCAGGCAGTTCCACCACTTCTTCAAACACCGATTTGATGGAGAGAACCGTTTTGTACTGCTGAGACGACATCTTGTGGTAAGACTTGGCCATCACCTGCTTCCACTGGGCATGTGTCACCGGAACGAGGCGGGCATAAAGCTTTGTATATTGCTTGTATTCAATGTCGCACAAAATCGGTGTTTGGACGGGGACGGCATCAAACGTCGGATGAGCTAAAACAAGAGGCTCACGGATGGAATTCATCAGTTTTTCCGCCCAATTTACGTATGATTCATCCAAAAAAGGCAGGGCCTTTTCCAAAAGATTAAGCGCTTTGACCAAATCATATCGATATTCGGGTCTTGTTTGTGCGTTATAATCGTGGCTCCGTTGCACGTACAGCACCGCCAACTGATAGGCCACGTATGCGTAGGCTTCACTGTTTTCCAAAGATTTCCCGAAGTCGGTCAGCAGGTCAATATACCTCGTATCGGTCATGTCAGGGGTAAGTGCTTGAGCGATCATCAACGCGAAACGGTCCAAAGAGAGCTGTACCCACTCCTTCTCGTGGCCAAGTCTCCGATGATAGTCGATAAGTCGCTGATACACGGCCAGCGCGGTGTGCATTTCCGAACAAGAGTCCTCCAAACGAAGCGGCATTTTCAGGAAAGATTCCGTATCCCAAAGGCGATTGTCACTTCCAAACTCAAAGTTAAGATCCCCTTCATCTGCCAACAACTGTTTTATCGCCTTGAGGTAGCGCTGGGCCAGAATGTCGTATAGGGTGAAATGGGAATAGGGGGTGAAGTCCTTCAAATCGAACAAGGTTTTCCAATCTGAAATCGGAATCGCCTGCAACGTCTCCGCATTATGAAGCGACTGCAGATATTCATGCCGCATACGTTTTTTCAATGTCTTGTCATCCCACTCCTTGAAGTCTTTGGGAGTTTCGTCGGCAACTTCCGTGCGCTGGCGGAGGCGATAGCGGTTCTCGTTGTAATACTCGTCGAGGAACTGCCCCATACAACTGTGCCATATCGCATTGGCCACGGGCTCCTTCTGCGTGGCGGCAAGTTGCTCGTTGAGGATGCGGTAGGCGGAGTCCGCGCCGTCGTCGTATTTCTCGCACAGGTGGCGGATTTCGTCCCATTTCTTGGCGATTGCCGCCGGGGACTGGGACTGTCCGGAGGCGGTGATGAGGGTGGTGATGACCATGGTGGCGGTGATGATTCTTTTCATAATCGGTAGGGTTTAGATCCCAGGGTTCGTTATCGCTCACCCTGGGTTGGCATACTTCGGGATTACTGCCCTTATTGATACTCGGGGGTAAATGATACGCCCCTACGGTTGGTTGGTGGTCCCTCACTGCGGTGGCGTCTTTCTGGCCCCACACTGCGGCTTCGCCTTGTGTGGGGTTAATTGCACTTCGTGCGTTTTGCCTCTTCGAGGCTGCTCAAGGAAGATGTTATATTGAATATTATCATTGCATATTTTTCATTTATCATTCTACATTCATCATTTTCCCCATCATCTCGTCCACGCCTCTCGATGTGATGGTGGCTCCGGAGATGGCATCCACGCGGTTTTCGGCAGCGATTTCTGGGTTTTTCCCAGCCTTCAAAACTCTTACGGAGACAAAATGACCGTCTTTGTCGTACAACTTTTTGCCTTCGAAGGATTTTTGGAAGGCCTCGTCGGTGATTTTCGCGCCTAAGCCTGGGGTTTCGGATTTATGGTCGAAGGTTACGCCTTTGACAGTCTGCCCATCCTCGGAAATCACTGCGTACCCCCAAATGGGTCCCCAAAGTCCCTTACCGTCGAGGCGCACAGCAACACCTGCGGTGCCGTCCGAGCAAATCACCCGGTACCGTTGGCCATCTTCGGTCAGCGGCTCGGCAAGCTTCGAAAAAGCTTCCACCGCCTTCGAGCGGTCGATATCGTGACCCGCCGCCCGCAGGATCTGTTGGCACTTCTCGGCCTGCTTGTTCCTATCTCGGCGTGGCTTCAACCCTGTGGAGACAAGAGTGAGCACCACGGCGATAATCACAACCAAAGAGGTTATGTAAAGGAATATGTAGGTGTTGGTGAAGTTCTTCATTCCGGGTTTCAAATTTTAAAGTTCAAAGTCAAAAATCCAAAGTCAAAGTTCAAAGTTCAAAGTTCAAAGTCAAAGTCACGTCATACATCTCACGTCACACGTCTCTTTCTCCGCCTAATGTGCCTTTGTACGACGCACCAGTCGATGAGGGGGGCGAAAATGTTCATCAGCAGGATGGCGAGCATCATGCCTTCAGGGTAACCCTTGTTGAGAGTGCGAATGAGGATAGCGAGTATGCCGATGAGTAGTCCGTACACGTATTTGCCTACGCGGGTATGCGCAGCGGTGACGGGGTCAGTGGCCATGAAGACCGCACCGAACATAAAGCCGCCCATCAACAGCTGATCATACGCTGCAATGGGGCAAAGTTCTATCAACCTGCAGATTATCGCCGTGACATACCCCCCAACGAACACGGGTATCATGATGCGCCAGTCGGCAACCTTCGTGAAGAGAAGGATGGCCGCGCCAAGGAGAATTGCTATTTTACAGGTCTCACCAATGCACCCTGGGATCGTACCCACAAAGAGTTCCCATGTCGAGGGGATTGCCTCGGGATGACCGTTCATGGCGATGGCAAGCGGCGTAGCTCCTGAAACCGCGTCAGGGGCATGGGATACCCACACCTTGTCACCGGAAATCACCGACGGGTAGGCGAAGAAGACGAACGCACGAGCCAACAACGCAGGGTTCAGGAAGTTGTAGCCAGTTCCGCCGAAGACCTCCTTGCCGAAGAGCACGGCGAAGACGGTGGCCGCCGCGACGATCCAGAGAGGCACGTCGGGCGGCATGATCATCGGGATGAGGAAACCCGTGACGAAGAAGCCCTCCGCCACCTCCTCCTTGCGAATCTGCGCGAAGAGGACTTCCACCCCGAGTCCACTGACGTAGGTCACGATGACCAGCGGCAACCATTTCAAAAATCCGTAAAAGAGGCAAGACCAGAACGTTACGGTTTCATCTGCGGCAAGAAAATGCTGATAGCCGACGTTCCACCATCCGAAGAGCAATGCAGGAGCGAGCGCAATCATCACGGTGATCATGATGCGCTTCATATCGACCGCATCGCGCACGTGGCAACGGCCGTTCGTCACGGTCGCGGGCGTGCGCAAAAACGTGTCAATGGCATCGAGCAAGGCATTAAACTTCCGGTTATAATTCATAATTCATAATGCATAATTCATAATTCAATTCACAATGCATAATTTCATCGGCTTTCATCGTATCATCACATCATCACATCATCATATCATCGTTTCATCGGCATTCATCGTCATCCCCCCAGGGCTCGCTGCGCTCACCCTGGGCTGACATAGGTCGGGCTTTCAGCCCTTTATGGAATATAGCGCCTCCTCCACAATCCGCTGCCAATCTTTTTTCGAGGGGCAAACAAGTTCACAGAGGGCGAAGTCCTCACTGTCAACCTCGTAAATCCCCAACGCCTCCATCTGTTCTATGTCCTTGATTTCGCAGGCTTTGAGCAGCTGCAACGGCATCAGGTCGAAGGGAAAAACTTTATCATAAACGTCCGTCATCATGACGGCACGGCGACCTCCGTGAAGCGAGGTGTTGACCTCGTAAATCCGTTTCGCGGTCAGCCAAGCCAAGAAGGTACGCGACAGACTCCACTTTTTCAATCCGGGCAGCAGCCAACCGAGGATTTCACGTTTTCCGCCTTCCGGTATCACCGTAATCTGCCGGTCGTAAAAGCCCAACGTAAGGTATTGTTTTAACGCGTTACCTCTCAACACATTACCGCTAATAATCCGGACATTTTCCTCGGTGAGATTCTCTACCAAAAGGGAGGAGAGGTCTGCTCCGTAAATCGTGGAAAAGTAGCCCGTGTGTTTCACTGCTGAGCCAGTCAAAGCTGCTGTTTTTTGAAAACACAAACGATGATGGAGGAAAAACTCCCCGATGCGGGCTATATCTTGCGGATCTGCATACCATACGGTTTCATCCTTGCCTATCGGATCTATGGAATGGATATGCGTGCCGACATTTCCGGCAGGGTGCGGACCGCTAAAATAATGTTTTTGTACATCTTCAGCCTTTTCAAACAACTGGTTTTCAGCACCTTCGCGCATACATAGGCATGTAGGCACATTACCCGCCGCGCGTTGCAGCATCTTCAGTCCATACAAAAATTGTTCTTCCAGACCGCGCAACAGGATGTTGAAATCGGGTGCAAGCGGATGAGAGTCGAAACAAGGGACAAAGAGTGCCTTAGGACGTGCCTCTGGAGAGGGAATGACCGAGAAAGGGCGTTGCCGCAAGCATGGCCATAACCCATACGTTAACAGCAGTTTACGTGTAGATTCGGCATCCAAGGGCTCCTCAAAATCGACCGTCTTTTCCGTAGCGGCATCTTTCTCACAAGTAATCGTAATGGCCTCAATGACACGTTTTTGGCCACGTACAATCTCCTCCACCCTACCCTCCACGGGCGAAACAAACACGACCCGTTCGTCTTTCTTATCACAAAACAGCGGTGTGCCCACTTGCACAGCATCTCCCTGCTGCACAAGCAGTTTCGGTGTAAGCCAACGAAAATCGGATGGCCGCACATAGACGTACACCAGAGACTTCATCGGCAACAGGTTATCATCTGCCTCACCTGCGATTTTAAGATCCAAACCTTTGGTTATCCGGTAATTCATCGCCCTTGATTTTGAGAGTGCAAAAATAAGGAAAAAAAAGATACGGGCGTAACCTTATCGGCTGGCGAAACGATAGGAAAGGACTAGGGTTGATAATTCACGACTCGGATAACCCAAGCATTTTCCAATTTATTCAATTTTTCGGTATCAATAGAAGAAAAATCGATCGTGATCGTCCCTTTTTTGTCCTGCTTCCATTTCAGCATGTTGTATTTTATCCCTTTGAACCCTTGAAAGTCCACCTCTTCGTCCGTACCCAGAAGAATCATTTCCGCCTTGGGATTCAGCTTGGGCATGTTTTTGATGACCAACGGAGCGAGTTGGCTTGGCCGCTCGAACTCAATGATATAGAGGTCTTTGTCCTTGGTAGTGAAGCAGCGGGTGGTCTTCTCCCAGAAAACTTCACCCATCCATTCTGCCCTCACAGGCGTTTCTTCTTCCATTTCGGTTTCGTTTTCAAAACTCCATTTCAATGAGGCAGAAGCTTCTAAATCATTTTCCCTATAGGCCACCCTGACCAATAGTTCGTCGTCTTTGTTCAATTTTAAGGTGTTGCGTGTTTTTGAGCTGTCTTGACTGTTTTTGTTCGTATAGATTAATGTGTCTGTCTTGACCTCACCCAAACCTGAAACGTGTCCAAGCAGGTACCATGCAAACAGTTCATCATCAGCGTCGGCCGAAAAAGTGTATTTTCCGGCTTTGGTAATATGAATTCTCCCCGTCCATCGGATGTCAAAATGATCAGTGCTCACGCCCCGCATTGGTGCGTTTCGCACCCAGTCGAAGTCGATGGTCTCGGTTGGCGGCAGTTTCGCTGACACACTCTCTCGTTGGCACGGGATTATGTACGGTCGTGTGCCGTAAATCGCCTCCCCGTTGATTTCCAGCCATTTGCCGAGATTGCGGAGACGTTCTTGCTGGATAAGCGGGATGGTGCCGTCGGCGTTGGGACCCACGTTGAGGGTCATGCCACCGCCGTGTGCCACCAGTTCCACGAAATGTTGTATCAACTCCTTGTCGGTCATATAGTTGTCCAAGTCCTCATTGCGGTTGAGACCGAAGCTGCGACCCAGTCCGCGGCACTCCGCCCACGGCACGTCCGTGTTCGTGATGCCCGCGCTGTACTCGGGCGTGAGGAAACCATGCTGCGTGCCGTTGCCCCAACGGTTATTCACGATGGCATCCTTGCCCACGGTGTTGTAATACCAGCTAATCAAATACTTCGATTGCAACTGTGCTGACGTGTTGTTCCAGTCGCCGTCGGCGAAAATGAGGTCAGGCTTGTAAAGACCTACCAGCTCCTTGAACTGCGGCAACATGTAAGTATAGACATAGCCGCTGATTTCATTGTCAGGGTCCTCCATCCAGATATGGAGCGGGTTGGTCCATTCAGGCAGCGAATAGTAAAAGCCCATGCGCATGTCTTTGTCGCGCACCGCCGTGGTCAGTTCCTCCACGATATTGCGCTTCGGTCCACTCGCCACGCTGTTCCATTCGGGTTGGAATTCGCTGTCCCACAGGCAGTAACCATCATGATGCTTCGTAACCAATACGACATATTTCGCACCAGCAGACTGGAAGAGGTCGGCCCATTCTTCAGGATTCCAAAGCTCTGCATGCCAATATTTTGTAAGTTCCTTGTACTGATCAAAGACGGGTTGATTGGTGTCTGCGTAATAACTCATCATGCGCATACGCTCAGGTTCTTTCATCATCAATCCACGGTAGAACCACTCGCCGTAGCCCTCTTTCGAAGCGTACGCAGGCACGGAATAGAGACCCCAATGGACAAAGATGCCGAGTTTCGCGTCCTGAAACCACTGTGGGTAACCGCGCTCATTGAGCGATTCCCAGGTGGGCTCCACGACCCCAAGGCGTCTACAAAACTCACTCATATCGACAATGGTCTGTTCGCCGTCGGAACGCACCCCCTGCGCGAGAACATGGCCGAATGTGACGACCAGCACTGATACCAAAAAAATCTTGTGAAAAACCATATTTAATTCATAATTCACAATTCATAATTTCCGTCGCACACCATACATCATTCATCGCCCATTCATCGCCATTCATCGCCACCCAGGGCTCGCTGCGCTCACCCTAGGCTGACATAGGTCGGGCTTTCAGCCCTTTTTGGAAGAGGTTTTATAGGGTTCCCTGTTTCAGTTTTTCCACGTATTCGTTCACCATGTCCATCATTTCCGGGATACGGATGCGTTGCGGACAGTGTTGGATGCACTCGCCGCAATGGATGCAGTGGTCGGCCTGGCGCAGTTTCGGAACGCTACGGTCATAACCCACCAAGAAGGCTTTGCGCATCTTCTTGTAGCCGCTTTCGTCCTGACTTCTAGCGAGATTACCTTCTTTGATGCACTTGTTGTAGTGGGAGAAGATGCCGGGAATGTCGAGGCCGTAAGGGCACGGCATACAATACTGGCACGCGGTGCAGGGGATGTTCTCCAGGTCGTAGATCTTTTTGGCGATCTCCTCCAAGAAGGCGAGTTCCTCGTCGGTGAGCGGTTTCAGCGGACAGTGGGTGGCGAGGTTGTCGTCGAGATGGTCCATATAGGTCATGCCGCTCAGTGAGGTGAGCACGTCGGGGAAGGTGCCGCAGAAGCGGAACGCCCACGAGGCCACACTGCGCTCAGGTTCCCGCTTTTTCATCTCCCGCACGATGTGGTCGGGCACATTGGCGAGGCGGCCACCCAGGAGCGGCTCCATGATGACCGCAGGTATGTTTCTCTTGGCCAGTTCCTGATAGAGATAATCGGCATTGGTGTTTTCCTCTTCGATTTCGTGGGCGAAATGCCAGTCGAGGTAGTTCATCTCAATCTGCACGAAGTCCCACTTGTACTCCTCGTGGCGCGACAGCAGGTAGTCGAACACCTTCACGTCGCCGTGGTAGGAGAAGCCAAGGTTGCGGATGACGCCCTTTTCGCGCTGTTCAAGCAGGAAATCGAGGATGCCGTTGTCATAGTAACGCTGGCGAAGCATCTCCATGGCGTCCTTGCCGCCGCCCACGCTGTGGAGCAGCAGGTAGTCGATGTAGTCGGTCTGCAGCTCCTTGAGGGAGTTGTTGAACATGGCGATGGACTCGTGGCGCGGCCAGGTGGCGGGTGCAAAGTTCGACATCTTGGTGGCGAGGTAGTAGCTGTCGCGTTTGTGGCGCGACAGGGCGATGCCGGTGGCCTTCTCGCTGCGTCCCTGACAATAGACAGGGGAGGTGTCGAAGTAGTTGACGCCGTATTCGATGGCTTTGTCCACCATCTTGTTGACCATCTCCTGGTCGATGGGGGCGGATTTGGCCTCGCGACCGGAAGCGCCTTTCGGAGCCTGCTCTTCGATAACGGGCAGTCGCATCATGCCGAAGCCCAACAGCGACACCTTGTCGCCGGTATTGTGGTTCGTGCGGTAGGTCATCTGCCCTTTCTGGGGTTGCAGGGTGCCTTTGGGGTTAAGATCGCCGTCGTTTTTGCATCCGGCCATCGTGGCTGCGGTCACGGCAGTGCCCGCACCTAATATCTTGAGGAAATCTCTGCGTGATATATCTTTCATATCTATTTGTCTTTGTATCTCCTTGCCGCCCCACACTGCGCTCCTTCGTCGCTTGTGTGGGGTTAATTGCTCTACCGAGCTCTTGCCCTTCCGGGGCTGCTTAGGGAATGATGTTTAATAATATTACTGTTGCTCTAACTGCTAACTGCTAACTACTAACTGCTAACTGCTAACTACTAACTGCTAACTAATCAGATTGTTCGTTGTTGTTCGATGCCTTCGACGTAAATGGCGGAGAGCGGGCGGGCGGGGCAGACATACTCGCATGCGCCACAGCCGATGCATTTGCTTTCGTTGATGGCAGGGATCAGCTTACGGCCGGTGGTGTCGCCACGCAACGGAACCATCTCGATAGCCTCGGCAGGACAGTGGCGTGCGCAGTTGCCGCACGAAACGCCGTCGCTCACCACGATACAGTTTTGGGCGAACCAGAACGCCTGCCCTTTCTTCGTGACGGCCTTCTCCTCCTTGAGCAACTTCTGTATCGCGCCGGTCGGACAAACATCGCCACAGGCGGTGCACTCGGGGCGGCAATAGCCGCGCTCGAACGACATCTCGGGTTGCATCAGGTGCAAAAGGGTCGTCGAGGGACGCAATACATCGTTAGGACACTGTGACACACAGAGTTGGCAACCCGTACAGTGATTACGGAAACGTTGGAGCGACCCCGCACCCGCAGGCACGATAGGCGTTTTGCGAACCAACATCACCTTATCTTCGATGAAGGCCAGACCGCCATCCACCTTCTTCTTTTCCTGTGCTAAGGCAGCGGTACCCAATGCCACTGCGGAACCAATCAGGAACGCGCGTTTGGAGGTATCAACGGTTTCCTCAGGTTTTTTGTCCGCCGGTTGGGGCGAATGATTATTCGCGCCAACGGGGGTGGGATTACCCTTGACGTGTTTATATTCAATCGCATCCTTCGGGCACACCGCCATGCAATTGCCGCAGGTCACACACCGCGAATAATCCACAAATCCGTTCTTGCCGTCAATGCAGGAGGCCTTGCAATTCTTGGTGCACATTCCACATTGGATGCATTTTTCTTCGTTGATATGCATCTTGAACCAGGAAAAACGACTGAAGAAGCTCAGGAAAGTGCCCACCGGACAAATGTTGTTGCAGTAGGTGCGACCGTTGCGCCATGCGAGGACAACCAGGACCACAAAAGTCACCGCTGCGACTATGAGAGTCGGTAAACTTCTCATCCACACCTCTTTAGTGTAGAAGGTATAACTGTGGAAGTGCTCGCTGAGGGCAGCCAATCCGTTGTTGCAACACTGATAGATGGGACCGAGCAGACTCTGCACCATACGGCCGTAAGCGGAATAGGGAGCCAGCAATACGGCCAACGAGTTCACGCCGGCAATCATCAGCACCACGAAGATGCCCAACATAATGTATCTCAAGATGTTGTGCGCCTTAGAATATGTGTAGCGACCTTTCTTGAACCAATTGTGGACATGCGCCACGCCATCCTGAAAAACACCTAATGGACAAATCACCGAGCAGTAGATTCGTCCAAACAGCAAAGTGATAACCAGCAAGATAGCAATAACAATAAAGTTAAGAGCCAACACTGCGGGCAGGAATTGCACCTTGGCCATCCACGCCAGAAAGTTGTGCAGCGTCCCCGTAAAATCGAGGAACATCAGCGTGATGCCAAGGAAGAAAATGGCTGCGAGCACACGCCGGATACGTTGTAAGGATTTCTTATGCATTAGGGTCGGTTTTATGACATTTAAAAGAAACTGCAAAGGTACAAAAAAAATGATACGATGATGCGATGAAAAATAAAAACGGACACGAAATCACTTCATGCCCGTCTTTGATATTATAACTTTAACGATAACTTACGACACCTCGCGTCATCGCCATTATCTCGTGGCGTCAATCGCTTGTTTGATCAATTGGAAGGTGCGTTCCGGATCGTTGTCCAAGCCCATGGAGAAACGGATGAGGCCTTCGCTCATGCCCATTTCTTTCTGGATGTCCTCAGGAACCTCTGAAGAGGTGGATTTGCCGGAGTTGCTGAACAGAGTCTTGAAGTAGCCGAGGCTGACAGCGAGGTAACCCACACCCAGTTCTTGCATCTTCTCCATGATGGCGCTGGCTCTTTCTGCCGTGCCCATGTCGATGGAAATCATACCGCCGAAGCCGTAACCATCGTTCATCATGGATTTGAACAGCTCGTGATCGGGATGTTCAGGAAGACCAGGATAGTTGTACTTGATGCCGGTTTCTTTGAAGCGTTTTGCCAAGTACATGGCGTTCTCACTGTGCTTCTTCATACGAATATGCAATGTGTGCAGGTTCTTCTGGATGCTGGTGGAACGGAAAGTGTCCAACACCGGACCGAGCAACATAGCCGTACCGTCGTTCACGTCAATCAAGGAGTTGATGTATGCAGCAGAACCGCAGATAGCACCAGCCACGCAGTCGTTCATACCATTCACATATTTGGTCATACTGTAAATCACCACGTCTGCGCCCAAACGATAGGGAGAGAAAATCATCGGGGTGAAAGTATTGTCAACCAACAGTTTAGCACCAACAGAGTGTGCAATCTTTGACAATTCAGGAAGGTTGGCGATGCGCAGCAACGGGTTGTTCATCGTCTCGGTATAGACAACCTTGGTGTTCGGACGGATAGCCTTCTTCACAGCGTCGAGATCCTGCATGTTCACGAAAGTGACATCCACGTTGAACTTCTTGAGGTAGTTGTTCAGGAAAGCGAAGGTGCCGCCGTAGGTGGTCATGCTGGAGAGGATATGGTCGCCGGATTTCACCTCGTGCAACAAAGCAACGGTGATGGCAGCCATACCAGAACCGGTCGTCCAAGCCAGTTCAGTGCCTTCCATGGCAGCCAATGACTGTGCCAAGGAGAGGGTGCTGGGATTCCAGTGACGAGAATAGAGGAAGTAGCCCTCGGTTTCGCCGTGGAAAGTGTCGGTCATCGTTTTGGCCTGTTCAAACATGAAAGTTGCGCTATCGCAGATAGCCGGGTTGACACCTCTGTAGGCATCTTTTTTGTCCAATTTTTCAAGATTGGTTGCGGGATCGAATTTTTCCATATTGGGGTTTAATTTTTGATGTTAAAATTGATGCTAAAAATAATGTGGCAAAAATACAATTTTTGTGGATAAGTTGTTTACGCGAAAAGCTTTTCTATTTGTTCTTCGTACTTCTTTATCAAGACATTTCGCTTAAGTTTCAGTGTCGGGGTCAACTCACCCGATTGGATGGACCATTCGTGGTTCATCAGCAGGAAGCGCTTCACCTTTTCAGTATCGCCGAAGAATTTATTGTATTCATCCACAATCTTCTTATATTTTTTCTGCACTTCAGGATGTTCAATCATCTCCTCGTTAGTGGTGTAATTGATGCCTTTGTTGGTGCACCAGGAGCGCAGGTCGCCGAAATTCGGCACGATGAGCGCCGCCGCGAACTGTTTGTTCTCGCCGACCACCAAGATGTTGTCTATCAGTGATTCTTCGGCAAATTTATTCTCTATAATGGTGGGTACCACATACTTACCGAATGCGGTCTTGAACATTTCCTTTTTACGGCCCGTGATCTTAAGCCGGCCTTCGGGCGTGAGTTCGCCGAGGTCGCCGGTGTGCAGCCAGCCGTCAGAGTCGATGACTTCCGCCGTCTGTTCGGGCAATTTGTAGTAGCCTTTCATCACGTGAGGGCCTTTGGTTAGGATTTCGCCGTCTTCCGCGATGCGCACGCGCGTGCCAGGCAGCACCGGTCCGGCCGTACCAATCTCCACGCCGCCTTGGAAGAAGTTGCTCACGGCTATCACCGGAGAAGTCTCCGTGGTACCGTAACCTTCCAACACAGGAATACCCATTGCCCAGAAAATCTTGGAAATACGGGGCTGGATGGCCGCACCGCCCGTCACGATGACCTTCAGGTTGCCGCCCAACGCCTTGTTCCACTGGTTCAGCACCAACTTCCGCGCTATCTTCAGCTTGCGGTCGTAACGTTTGCCGGGATCATCGCCATATTGCAACGCGATTTCATTAGCCCAGAAGAAAATCCGCTGCTTTGTTTTGCTCAATTTATGGCCTTTGGCCAGGATTTTGTCATAGACTTTCTCCAAAAGCCGCGGCACCGTGGTGAAAATATCGGGTTTCAGCTCCACCATGTTTTCCTGAATCTTGGCTAAGCTTTCCGCATAGTAAATCGGCAATCCTAGATATTGCCAAGCGTAGTTCATCATACGCTCATACACGTGGCACAGAGGCAGATAGCTCAAGATACGGTTATTCTCTGAAGTCGGGATGATGGGTAAAATAGCCTCCACGTTGGAGAGGAAATTGCGGTGAGAAAGCATCACACCTTTCGGGAAACCCGTCGTGCCAGAGGTATAGACCAACGACACCACATCATCGGGTTGGATGCTCGCCTTGATTTCCTGCAGATACTGCGGTGCGGGGTTCGCCCTGCCCAGCTCTATCACTTCATTCAAATGTTTATACCCCAACAAGTTACGAAATGTATAAACATTGTTTTTCAAATCAGGCTTGTCTTCCAAAATCTGCGTGATCTTGCGCAACAAGTCCCAGCCAGCCACAAAAACCAGCTTCACGTCTGCATTGTCAAATATATAGCGGTAGTCGTTTTCACTGATGGTGGGATAGATGGCCACGTGGAGCGCCCCGATCTGCATGATGGCCATATCAAGGAAATTCCACTCTGGCCGGTTGGGCGTAATGGTGGCCACGCTGTCTCCCTTCTTGATGCCCAACTGCATGAGCCCGTATGAAAGGTTGTTGACAATTTCCACGTATTTGGCGGTGCTGTATTTCACCCAAATGCCGTTCTCTTTGCAACATAACGCATCCTCTTTCGGAAACTCTTTCAGATCCCTTTCGAGCATGTCGAACAATCGCGTCACTTCCATAATTCTAGTTTTAGAATGAGGCGGCAAAAATACATTTTTTTAGAATTCAAAATTTGTGTACCTTTGCGCGTTTTTACTGAACAAAATTTCTATTATGATTAAAAATACAGACAACAAAGGGAAAGTACTATTATACAATACTTTATCGAAGAGAAAAGAGCTGTTGCAGCCTATCACGCCCGACCATGTGGGCTTGTATGTGTGCGGACCGACAGTGTATGGCGAGCCGCATCTTGGTCATGCGCGCCCGGCGGTGACCTTCGACGTGGTCTTCCGCTACCTCACGCACATCGGCTACAAAGTGCGCTACGTGCGTAACATCACCGACGTGGGTCACCTGGAGCACGACGCGGACGAAGGCGAGGACAAAATCGCCAAGAAAGCCCGTTTGGAGCAGCTCGAGCCGATGGAGGTGGCACAATATTACATGGACAGCTACCACAAAGCTATGGATGCCCTCAACGTGAAGGGGCCGTCCATCGAACCGCGCGCTTCTGGACACATCATCGAGCAAATCGAAATGGTACAGAAAATTTTGGACAAAGGATATGCTTATGTGTCAGACGGTTCTGTCTATTTTGACGTGGAGAAATTCGACAAGGACTTCGGCTATGGCAAGCTCTCCGGTCGCGTTTTGTCCGAGTTGATTGCCAACACCCGCGAACTGGACGGTCAGAGCGAGAAGCGCAATCCCGCCGACTTCGCATTATGGAAGAAAGCCGCTCCTGAGCACATCATGCGTTGGAACTCCCCATGGAGCGTCGGTTTTCCGGGCTGGCATATCGAATGTACAGCCATGAGCACCAAATACTTGGGCGAACAGTTCGACATCCACGGCGGTGGCATGGACTTGTTGTTCCCGCACCATGAATCAGAAGTGTGCCAAAGCACCGTGGCCAACGGCAAAAGTTCCGTGCGCTACTGGATGCATAATAATATGATTACCATCGAGGGGCAGAAGATGGGAAAATCGTTGGGCAACTTCATTACGCTCAACGAGTTCTTCACTGGCAATCATCCCAAATTGGAGAAGGCTTACTCCCCGATGACGATTCGCTACTTCGTGTTGCAAGCCTCTTACCGAGGCACGGTCGATTTCAGCAACGCCGCATTGCAATCCGCTGAAAAAGGGTTGGAAAAACTGTACGCCGCAGAGCGTCACCTCGACAGTCTCAAGGCAGGCAGCACCTCAACAGAAGATGTGAGCGCACTGCAGGAACGCTGCTACGAAGCCATGAACGATGATTTCAACACCCCGAAAGTCATTGCGGAACTATTTGATGCCACGCGTATTATCAACGCCGTGAAGGACGGCCACGCCACCCTCACCGCCGAAGACCTCGATCTGCTGAAGACGACCTTCCGCACCTTCTTCTTCGACATCTTGGGCATCAAACCCGAACTTGCGCAAGGCGACACCCGCGAGCACGACGCGCTCGAAAAAGCCATGCAATTGGTCTTGGACATGCGCAAAACCGCCAAAGCCGAGAAAAACTGGGCTTTGTCCGACAAAATCCGTGACGACCTCAACGCCGCCGGCATTGTGGTGAAAGACACCAAGGACGGCGCAGAGTGGAGCCTGGCGTAATTGTGATTTTTGATTTACGGAAAACCATATACATGGAGACGTCACATTGTGGCGTCTCTATTTGTTTGAGGGTAAATCTAGGTGCGAATAATTATTCGCCCCTACGGTGGCATAAAAAAACGCTCTGATGTATTTCAGAGCGTTTTTTCATCCTTCATTCTGAATTATTTACCTTCCAATCAATTTTCGATATTCCTCGGCCTCTTTGTGTTTCCCGCGTTTGTCGAGACTCTTGGCCATGGTGGAGTAAAGGTTGATATAGGCTTGTTGCTGGTTAATCCCCTGCATAGCCGAATACTGCACCCAAAGCTGCACAATCTGGTTGTCCACGCGGTCGAGGTCGATGACTTTCATAAACTCCTTCTTGGCAGACACCATATCCTTTTGTTGCAAATAGAGCTGTATAGCCAAAACATACGCTGAGCCGAATTTCGGATTGTATTTCTGCAGTTTATGCAACAAATCCAAAGCCTCATTGAGTTTATTCTGGTTCACCAACGTATAGGCATAGAGATAGTTGGCCGTTTCCGCCTTGGGATCAAACTCGAAATAGCGATTCAGCATCATCTGAGCACTGTCAATCTTGCCCTGGCGCAGATAAATCTCGCCCAAATTAACCAACGCACCCATATTGTTCGGATCCACCTGTAATGCTTTGTGATAAAGCATCACCGCGGAATCCAGACTGTTTGCCTCTTTCAGCTTGTAAGCTTCGCAATCGGTTTTGTCTTCCCGTTTGAGGATAATGGCAATCGGCACACCATCTACATCAATGGTTTTGACCGTGTTTTTCGGCGGGAAAGCTTTGCTCTTCAAATAGTCGGGGTTGATGCCCGTGAGCACGAAAATCGCATAATCCCAATCGGAATTCTCTTTTTCGTACCAACGGATGAACATCGGTCTAAAGAGTGCCGTATCATTTCTGAAGAAATAGTTGACAGAAGCGCTATGCCACGTGCCGACGCGGGTTTTGCTACCATCGGGTTTGGGCTGCGCATTGGCGATAATCCATTCGGAAGCCTCACGGGTGGAATGGTAATAGTAATCAAGTTCATAATTGCCGAAAGCCTTCTTCACGCCACCTTCCAACTCATTGAAATAGACATACTCATACGGATGATTGGCCACGATGAAACGGATAGGTCCAATCAAGAGGAGCAACAACACCGCCAAACCTGCGACATTGACTACAAGGCCCTTCTTAGAAATCTGAGCACTTCCCTCCCCTTCTTTCGTTTTCAGTTTCTTCTCGATCCATTTCAACAATCCGTCGAAGCCCCAGCCGGCCGCAACCACCATCGGCGGGTACGCAAACATTGCGTGACGCCAGCCTCCATACACGTTGGCGCGAGTATAGACAATCCAAAAAACGGGGAAGAAGAACACGAAAAAGATGAAAAATGCCCAGAAACGGTCCTCTTTTTTGCACCAGCAGAAAGCAAAGAAGAGCACAACTCCGATAATGACCGCAATGGGGATGGTCATGAGGATATATTTCGGGGTATAATACCACGGCAGCAAATCTGACCATTGCGTGGTACCCTCAAAGAGCTGACGGATAGCGATGTCGAAGTTCGACATTAACGTGAAAGCTTCCCACGGGTTCTTGACGGGCGACTCCATGGCGAAAGGCCACAACAGCAGACCTGCGAAATAGCCCACGATGCAAATGGCCAACGCAATACCGACCATCTTCACGATGAGCATACCTGTTTTTTCTCCTCGGGTATTGATGGTTATGAAATCACCCTCCAGGGGTTTCTTGTTTCGAATCAGCATGAAAATCAAGTACATAAGACCCAACAGGCCAAAATATCCAAACAGAATCAAGCCGCCGATACGGATGCTGATGGAAAGCGCGATGGAGAGAATCAGGATGACGTAGGTGTACCATTTCACTTTCGGGAACTGCTTGAAGAAGAGAATCATTCCATAAATGGAGGCGATGACACCCGCCGCGAACGGCACATCCTTGGGGTTATTGAACGAATGGCCTAAGAACCTGGGCGACAGGAACATCAGTAACAGCGCAAAGACTCCGGCTCGCGCCCCGCCCAGAAGATAAGCGATCAGCCCAACCATCAAGATGGCCAACCATCCCATCAGGGAGTTCATTATATGTCGTGACTGGCTGATATTGTCGATATGAAAAGTCTGGTTGACGAACTCCGTGACCACATCGAACGAAGAACCGTAGTATTTCAAGTTGTTGAAAGTCATGCACGTACTATCCGCGCCGTCGGTTTTGTACCAATTGATGACATTCTTACCCTGCGGGATTTGGAATCCGTCCTCATCCCCGGAATTACCCGCCGAACGGCTCATAAGCGGCAGGGCGAACAATAATGCAACCGAAAGGACGACAAAAGTCCAGAACCATGGATTATTCTTGTTTTCTCCAAAAAAACTTTTCATTTTTCTCGATTTATTGTTTATTGCTATCTATTATGTCTCAAATATTTTCTTCTGATTTTCAAAAGTTCAAACGGCGCTTTCAAGAAATCCGTGATTTTCAGCTTGGAGCCATTCACATCCTCCCAAGCCAGCAGCGGATACTCGTATATGCGCGTAAGCGCCCGTTCACGCCCGTGCTGTTGTTTGTAGCGCGCCAATATTTCCACGTCGAAAAGCCAACGAGTGACGAAAGAGTCCTTAAATAAATCCTTCACCACATTGGACTTATATAGTTTCGAACCGCATTGGGTGTCATAGACGGGAATTCTCAAGAGGGAGGAGGCGACCGTCGCGAAACAACGCCCGATATAGTGTCTGAGGTTTTTGCGACGCACTTCCGCGCCCAATCGCGCGAGGCGCAGTCCTGTCACAATGTCAAAATCTTTTCTGCGTGCGTTGGCCAAGAAGTTGTCGATTTCGTACAACGGTGTGGCCAAATCGGCATCCCAAAAGCCAATATAGTCGGATTGGAAATGCTCGGCGGCGTGCAACATGCCGCGCCGCACCGCTTCTGCCTTTCCACCGTTGGGCTGCACATCCAGATACTGCACCTGCGGATGTTCTTCCGAAAAAGCTCGCAACACCTCCAGGGTGTTGTCACGACTGCCGTCGTTCACAAAGAGGAACTGCACATCGGCATGGTCGCGTAAATAGGCGAGAAACTCAGCCTTGTTCAAGCGTTCCGCCTCATTATAACAGGGTATTACGATGGTTGTTTGCATATTCAAAGATTATTGCCAATTAAACGGCAAAGATACTATTTTTTTTGACTAGTGACCATTGATTCTATCCTTAACACAAAGGCCGTCCCGATTTTGTTCGGAACGACCTTTTCTCATTGTTTAGGGTTGAGAGTTTGTGGGTTAGAGCCTAGAGGTTAAGGTTTAGAGGTTAGGGGTAATCTCTAAACCATAAACCATAAACCATAAACCTTAAACCTTAAACCTTAAACTCTAAACTATCTCTTCACGAACCGTTTCGTCACCACACCCTGTTCGGTCGTCACGCGCACGAAATACATGCCTGCGGACAAATCGGAAACGTTGATTTGGATGGGAGAATCATTATTCGCCCCCACAACAGTGCGAACAACCTTACCATACACATCATACACTTCCATTCCCTTGACATTCACATCGCCGTCAACGCGGATATCGACGTATTCCTTGGCGGGATTCGGGTACAGGGTCACGCTGTTCTCCAAGTAGTTCTCTATGCCGCTATTAGTGGCAGTAGCAATGAGAATCGAAGACCATTCACTTAGGTTATCTTCAGAACACACAGCCTGTACACGAACTTCATACTGATCGCCATTCACCAGATTTGGAATGGTGTACGTAGGATAGGTTGAAACAGACTCCGTAATCCAAGTGGTACCGTTAAGTGGACGATAATTTAAATTCCATTGCGTTGCACCAGCATTATCAATCCAAGAAACCGTAATTGCACCAATTTCTTTTGCAGATATAAGTTGGTTCAATTCCGTCGGGGTTTCGCACGGGTTTCCTGACTCTTCTGATGTCGTGAAGGTCACCTCATCCCCGTAGTGTGTACCGTTGGCCGTGGTCACGAATGCGCGGTAGGTGTAATCCGTGCTGGCCGTCAAACCAGTGAGGTTGTAGGTCATCGTTGTGCCCGAGGCGTTCACAGCCACGTAGGTACCGCTGGCACTGGCCTTCCATTCGAAACCTTGCGCGGTAATCGTCACGTTGTCAGGATTGCTGATGGAACCGTTGAGGGTGGCGCTCGTCTGCTGCACATTGGTGGCCGCAGCGGTGGTGGCCGTCGGTTCGGTCAGCACAGAAACAGAGCCATTAATGGTGATGTCATCCAAGGTGACACCGTAACCATCGTGCGTATATCCCTCAAAAGCCAACTGGTAGGAGGCTGACGGCGCAGGCAATGACAAGGAGTCCATGGTCCATACTGCGACAGGGGCAAAATGCTGGGCCAGAACATGCCATTCATCGGCCGGAGAGGTACGATAATAGACTTTCAGGTTATCAATATCACCGCCAAAAGAAGCTTGTGAAAACCAATAGGTCACATACGGATTCGTCAAACCCGTAAGGTCGAAAGGCGGAGTGACGAGTCGGGTTGAAACAATGCTAGAGCTATGGAAATAAGCATTGTAGTCACCACTATGCGCCTCAGACATGCCAACAGTGCCGTAGTTACCACTATTTATCGTCCAATTCACCATACCGTTCAGATATTCCTGATTCCAGCACTCCGGCATAGCGCCATCATGTTCGAAACCTTCTGTATAAGGGAACGTGTTGATGGCATCACAAGGCGTAACAAAAGTGGCGTTCTTCCAATAGGAGACCTCGGTGGCACCACAAACGGCCTGCACACGCAAATCGTACGCCGTACCTGTGGACAATCCCGTCAACTGGTAAGAAGGAGTACCCGTCACCACGACAGAAGTCCAAGTGGTGGCATCTACCTCCTTGTATTCCAGATTCCAGGTAGAAGCCTCGGAAATCCAAGCGACATCAGCGGTATTGCTGTTGATATTAGAGACCGTCAGGTTGGAAGGAGTGTTACAAGTGGAAGCCATTACAGAGACGTTGTAGATAATCGCACCCGGATTGGTACCCGTGGTTTGGTCGTTCTTCCACAAGAACACCAACTTACCCGTGGAGCTGGCCGTCGGGTCTGTGTTGGGATTCGGCATGGAGACCTCCACGTGTACCGTATTACCGCTGGTCAAATTGAACATATAAGGTTCGCTTCCGCTTCCGGAATATTGCAAATAGTCCGTGAAGTCAACAGCATTTACGGAATAGTCAGCAGCCGCATACGAGACAATGCCCGTGGATGCCGGATAAGTGACATCGGCCGGAGCAAAGAAGACCTTGAGGTAGTCAAAGATGTCCTCACCGCCAACCTTCACATCGAAGCTGATATTAACCTCACCCGTTTGTCCCACCGTGAAGAGCTTCTCAGCTGAAACCACACTGTAAGATTCGCTGTTGTAGGAAGCGCTGGTGCCATTAGGCGTAACGAAAAGCGCACTGACACTGTCATTGAGGCTTCCCATCATCCAATAGTTCGTGCAAGAACCATTGTTAAGCGTCCAGTTCCGGTCGGAGGTTTCGTTGAAATCGGTGCTGTAAGGCAGCGAAGCAACCTGCATAGGCGTGGAGAAGGTGATGACAAGGGGATCAGAATATCCCGTTCCGCATTCGGAGGAGACTTGCACCACGTAGGTCGTCAACGGATTCAGATCCTCCAAAGTGATCGTTGTGTCGGAAGTCGTCAGGGTCTCCCATGCCGTGTCGTTTTCCGCCTTGTATTCCACCATCCAGTCCAAGGAGCCGTCGTTATCCCAGCTCAGCACTGCCGTGGTGGCCGTCAGCTCAGAGATCGTCACATTGGCAGGAGGCGCGCAGTCGCTACAACTCACAAGCAGTTCAAATCCGCTATTCTGCAACCCGTAGTCTGAGGTGAATTGAATGGTCATCGGACCACTGGCAGCCACAAGCACCGGGAGGGTGCCGTTACCGGAGAACTCGCCCAACAGTGTACCATTCGTGCCCACGCCATCATAGAAACGAATGAAATCGAAATTGTGCTCTGTTTCGTAGGAACCCGAAACCGTGATGTAGTTGCCGGAAATGGTGGGATAAACCACCACAGCGCCGTTACAAGAGGCGTTGTAATCCCCATGCATGCCCCCATTGTCGTAGATCACCATAGCACAGGTATATACCGTATCGGTGCCGTTCGCAGGCATACTATAGGCGTTTGTGGTAGCTGCGACAGGACCGGCCCAGAGACTCGGTTCGTCGCTACAGGCGGCCTGCACGTAGAACTCGTAAGGGACACCGGCGGCAAGGTTGGTCACCGTGAACGGATTGGCATTGGCCACAACCATCGTCGCCGTGTTGTCTTCCACATCGAAACCGGCAGGGCCGTATTTGATGTTCCAAGAAGTGGCTTGGCCCATCTCCGTCCATCCCAAAGTAACCGCGTTGCTGTCCTCATTGATCACGATCAGTTGAGTCGGTTTGGGGCATGAAGAGCCCTGCATCACCGCCACATTGTCGATATGAAGGTCATTATCGCCGTTGCCGTCCACCGTTGACTCGCCATAGAAGGCAATCTTCACCGTTTGGTTGGCATAAGCCGCCAAAGAGATGGTCACCTCTTGTCCCGAGGCGGGAATCTGGTTGAATTCATAGTCGCCCAAACCGTCATTGCTCCAAACCGTGGCATTGGCGGCACTCCAAGTGGCACCATTGTCCGTGGAGATCACCACCATGAACTTGTCATCCTGTTGGCCATGAGGGTTAATGGGATCGCTACTGTTGTACGCCGTCGCAGCCAGGTCGAAAGTGAGGACAGGATTCGTCAGCGTGCCCAAATCAATGGCAGGAGACACCAGCCAATATTTACAGCCTGTACCGTAAATATTCAAAACGGGGTGGTATTGACCAAAGATCTGCTGTCTGGAAAAGTTCCAGATGGTGTAGGAGGAAACGGGGGTGGTAGGGTTGCCCGCGAAAATTTCGTTGGCCCAGCCCGACATTTTAGTCCAGCAGTCCTGCAGACTACTCTGAGCGTTAAAATCCTCCAAGTAAGGAACGGCAAAAGTTTCGCAATCCGTCGTGAAAGTGAAAGTGCCTATGCAGTCCAACAAAGTTCCGTCCGGGCAGACGGAAGCCACGTACCATTCGTAGGTGGTGCTGGCAAGCAGATTGTCCAGCACAAAACCATCATCACCCAACACAACATTCGTGATAGAATCCCATACCGTTGCCGTATCAGGTCTATAATACACCACATAACTATCAGCAGAACCCGTCCATAAGAGGGTGGCCGCATGGCTGGTCACCAAGTTCGTTGTCATCTCAGTAGGTCTGGGACAGGTGGAAATCTCCTCCACCAAAATATCATCCACATACCAAGAGTAGTAAGCGGTGGATTGGTATTTGAACACGATGTAATTATCTTGAGAAAGATCGGCCATCGCATCCTGGAAACTCACCACAATAGGTTCGTATTGGAAAGGAGCCGTCGCACCGGACGTGCTCCACACAGGGACGAAACTGCCGGTGTTCGTCAAATCGCTCATATAGCCCACACTGAAGGTGCCGGCGGAAGCACCGCCTCTGCGACTCCAGAAAGAGAGTTGCAGATTGTTGATACTTTGGGGCATCAAAGGCAGAATCACGTATGTAGGCGTGCCATGTTGGAAATCATTTTCAAATTCCAAAGAATTTTCGCCACTATGAGGATAGGATTCAATCGCACACGGGAAGTTCAGACCATAATTTTCAAACAGATTGATCCGCTGCCAACAAGCAGGCATGTTACCGAGCGCCGTGCTGTCAAAGTTCTGTTCGTAAGGCAAAGTGATGTAGCTGCAATCCAGGCTAGTACCCGTCAGAAGGACCGTCTGTGAGACCGCACCGTCGGAAATGGTCAAAACACCGTTGTCTGTTCCTTCATCCGTGGGGAAGTATCTCACATACAGCACGCCACCCGTATCGGCGAGCGTAGCGGTAGCAGAAAAGTTGATGTTGTCGGCAGAGATCTCAAACGGAGCATCCGTCGTGGCCGTGAGACCTGTCGTGACATTGTAAGCCACGACCGTCACCGGCTGCGCCTGCGTGGCACCCCCCACAATGGCATTGTCAAACGACAACTGCGTAGGATTGCTCAAAATAGAGGCAGCCGTGGTGGTGGTGGTCACCGTGATGTCATCAAGGGCGATCACATTTAGATTGGTGGAGTTGAAATGGCGGAAAGCAATATAGACCGTGCCTGAATAGTTGTTCAAATCCAACGTATGTTGTGTCCATGCGAATGTCTGCAAAGAGGGAGTCTCCTCATATAAAAGGGTGAAAGAGGAGGTGTCGGTAGGAGATGTCGTGGAGATATATACGCCATAGTGTTCCTCTGCCAGATTCCGGGCCACCATTCTAAAAAAACTCAGCGTACTATTGGTCCCCAATGTGAGAGGAGGGGTCACCAGCCAGTTGTCGGGCGTGAGCGCCACGCCATTACGGGACAACGAAAAAGCATAACCGGAACCCGTATGACCATTATTATACAGAGGGTCAAGATCATACGTCGGAGCCATCCAATTATTGTTATCGCCATCGGCATCTATCAGCGTCCAAGTGGTCGGGATGCCGTTTTCAAAACTTTCGTCGAGCAGTGTCACCTGTGCCTGTAACTGAGCAATGCACATCCCGATCAGCATTGTCAGAATCCATAAATGTTTTTTCATATTTCTTGTTCTTTTGTAAAAGTTCTTATATTTCAAAAAGGCCGTCCGAAAAACTGCCGGACGGCCTTTGCTTGATTTAAGGTTGAGGGTTTAAGGTTTAAGGTTTAGAGTTTAAGGGCAATCTCTAAACCATAAACCTTAAACCCTAAACTCTAAACTATTTTTTCACGAAACGTTTCGTCACCACACCCTGTTCGGTCG
>CAMKLG010000021.1 GCA_946413585.1 uncultured Bacteroidales bacterium | reverse complement strand
ATCTGCGACACGGAATGGCCGAGCAGGTTGTTGCGGATATGTCCGAGGTGCAGCGGCTTGTTGGTGTTGGGGGAGGAGTACTCGATCAATACGGGAGATTCTTCACGCGCCGGCTGCAATCCATAACCCTCATTGTCAGACTCTTGATCCAGCAAATCCATCCAAAACGACTCCTTGATTTGCAGGTTCAGATAGCCTTTCACCACGTTGAAATCTTCGACCACCTCCAGGGTATCTTTCAGTTTTTGGCCGATTTCTGCACCGAGTGCATCGGGCGATTTTCGGGCGACCTTCACCCATGGGAATACTACGACGGTAAGATCCCCGTCGAAGCCCTTCCGAGTGGGTTGTACGAGAGCAGGATCCGCCTCGATGTCGATGTTATAGAGTTGTTTCATTGCGTTTTGTAACGCGAGGGATATTTGGGTTTCTAGTTGTTTCATAGGGTTATAAGGTTTATTCTTAAGGTTCCCACACTGCGCTGCGCTTGTAGGGTTTGGCGCCCCCACACTGCGCTGCGCTTGTGTGGGGTTAATTGCGCTTCGCGCGTGTTGCCTCTCCGAGGCTGCTCAAGGAATATTTTTTAAATGTAGTAGAGACGATGGGAGCATCGTCTCTACAAATTAGAATAACAATAATTCGAAGTTTTTAACACCGGATTACTCGAAGGAAATCAATTCCACATCGAAAATCAGCGTGGCGCCACCGGGGATCATACCGCCTGCACCGTTCTCGCCGTACGCAAGATTGTAGGGGATGAAGAGTCTGTATTTGGAGCCCGGGGTCATCAGTTGCAAACCTTCGGTCCAGCCACGAATCACCTGGTTGAGGCCAAAAGTGATGGGTTCGCCTCTTTCAACAGAAGAGTCGAATACAGTGCCGTCGAGCAGTTTGCCAGTGTAATGCACCGTCACCTTACTCGTTGCGGTCGGATGCTCGCCCTTACCTTCTTGCAACACCATGTATTGCAGACCAGAAGCGGTTTCCTTCACTTCGGGGTTCTTCTTGTTCTCTTCGAGGAACTTGGCACCTTTTTCAATTTCGGCAGCAACACCGCTCTTCTTCTGAGCTTGAATATCCTCCTGCAGTTGTGCGAAAATCTCCTGCATCTGTTGGTCCGTGAACTGGTTCGTGCCTGCGTAGGCATCCTTCACACCTTTTAAGAATGAATCATAATCCAAATGCTGGATATCCTGCTTCATGTTCGTGCCAATGTTGGCGCCGAGGGCGTAACTGATTTTTTGTTCTTTTGTCATTTCTGTCTGTGATTTTGCGGAAAACCCCATGCCAACAAGCACTAAAGTCATTCCAATGGTGATAATTCTTTTCATTTTTTCTATCTTTTATAATTTCAAACAAGCTAATAGACTGCCACTCCCGCCGGAAGTTTACATCTTTTCAAACAAGCCGCAAAGATAGCATTTTTTTAGAAACGAACTATGTTAAAATGACTACGACTTTGACTCATCAACCACTCAATTTAAACTCTAAACCTTAAACCAAAAAGCGCACAGCCCCGAGCCCACTTTGGCACAATATTTGTATAAAACCACTTTTAATATCAAAAAAAATGATTATTGCCATTTTTGTCATATTAACACTTTTATTACTGCCTGATTTATATATCTACGGCATGTTTTTGCGCAACATTCCACTCGTATGGAAATTTCTCTTCTTCGCACCGAGCGTTGTCGCATTGCTATCCATTTTGAGCGTGAAGTTTTTCGGGATGAACCACACCGTCACCACGATTTTCCTTTTCGTGCTGCTCTGTTTTGTCCTGCCAAAGATAATTTTCACGTGCATTTCCCTAATAGCCAAGCTATTCGGAATTTGGAGCATCTCAACATACAATGTGACGACCATTATCGGTATTGTTGTTGCTTCCGCCGTGTCCATAATGGGGCTGTACGGACTGACCATCGGATGGAAACATCTGGAGAGCAAGCATGTGGATCTCTATTTCGACAACCTGCCCGATGCTTTTGACGGATACAAAATCGCGCATCTCAGCGACTTACATGTCGGTTCATACGGAGACAAGACCCAATTCATCCAAAGGATAGTGGATCAAGTTAACAAGGAGAACCCTGATATAGTGGTATTTACGGGCGATATTGTCAATACGGAACCCGAAGAGCTAATGCCCTTTACGCAAACGTTGTCACATCTTCGCGCCAAAGACGGGGTATTTTCCGTTCTAGGCAATCACGACTACTGTCTTTATGGCGACCGAAGCCGCTGGTCGAACGTGCGTGAAGGAGGTCTGAAAGTGGCTGAAATCGAGCGTTCCATGGGTTGGAACGTGCTAATGAACAAATCGACGACAGTGGAACGTGACAGTGCAAAAATCGCTATCGCGGGAGTGGAAAACACAGGCAAACCGCCATTCCCGAAAATCGGCAATCTGCAAGCGGCAGTTGAAGGTATAACCCGCTATGACACAACAACATGCGATAAGAACACATTCACCATTCTGCTCTCTCACGACCCGTCACATTGGCGCATGGAAATACTGCCCAAAACGGACATTCCACTCACGCTGTCAGGACACACGCATGCCGCACAGCTTAAAATCGGCAAATGGTCGCCTGTAAGATGGCTATACAAAGAATGGGGCGGGCTATACCAATCTGACAACCAGCAACTTTACATTTCAGAAGGAATAGGAGGCACATTGCCTTTCCGCTTCGGAGCCAATCCACAAATCATCTTCATCACGTTGCATAAGCGCGTAACGAAGTAAAGCGAATCGTTTCTATTGGCAGACCCTTACGCTTTTTCGCTGCGGCGGGCTTTCACAATCTCTTCCTGCACGGCAGCGGGCACACGCATATACTGGTAGAACTCCATGGAGTAATTGGCGCGACCGCTGGTGACATTACGCAGTGCTGTGGCGTAGCCGAACATCTCCATCAACGGGATAAAGCCATCCAACTTTTGTGAACCCTTACGGAAACGGCGCATGTTCTCTATGCGGCCACGACGCTTGTTGATGTCGCGGGTGATGTTGCCTATGTATTCATCAGGAGTGTTCACTTCCACCTTCATCACGGGTTCCATCAGCACGGGAGCCATTTTGTTATAGGCATTCTTAAAACATTGAGCAGCACAGAGTTGGAAGGCCATATCGCTGGAATCCACGGGATGGTAAGCGCCATCCACCAACACAGCGCGCACATCCACCACGGGATAGCCTGCCAACGGGCTCTTCTCCATGGCGGCGCGCAACCCCTTCTCAATGGAGGGGATGTACTCGCGCGGCACCACGCCACCCTTGCTGACATCCACGAACTCGAAACCCTTGCCCGGATTCGGCTCGAAACGGATGACGGTGTGTGCAAATTGACCGTGGCCGCCTGTCTGTTTCACATGTTTGTAATTGCTCTCGTACTCCTGTGTGATGGTTTCGCGGAAAGAGACGCTCGGCGCACCGACCTCTATCGGCACCTTGAATTCGTCTTTCAAACGATCCACGATGATTTCCAAATGCAGCTCACCCATACCGGAGATGATGGTCTCCTCGGTTTCATCGTCGTAATGTGCATGGAAAGAGGGATCTTCATTGCTCAGTTTGGCCAACGCCTCGCCAAGTTTGTCGCGATTCTTCGTATCCATCGGGGTTACCTTCATCTCGATAACCGCCGGCGGCACGTGAATGGATTCCAGCACGATAGGCTGTTTCTCGTCACACAGTGTATCGCCCGTGCGCGTATATTTCATACCCACCAGTGCCACGATTTCGCCTGCGCCAGCTTCGGAAATTTCCTCACGCTCTTTGGCTTTGATGCGGAAAATACGGCCCACACGCTCGTTTTTGTCCTTGTTCGTATTGTAAAGGCTCATTCCGCTGGTCAATTTACCGCTGAAAATGCGGATGAAGGTCTGTTGACCCACATAAGGGTCGTTGATGAGCTTGAACGCCAAAGCAGAGAATGGCTCATTATTTGAAGGATTACGGGTGTAGGTCTTCTCGTCGTCGTAAGGATCGTGTGCTATCACCGCGCCGATGTCTGTGGGTGAAGGCAAGAATTCGATGACAGCATCCAACAGCGGCTGAATACCCTTGTTCTTATAGGCAGCACCACACAACACAGGGGTGATCAACAACTTAAGCGTAGTTTCGCGAATAGCCTTGCGAATCTGTTCTTCCGTCACTTCACGTTCTTCAAGATAAGCCTCCGCAATCTCATCATCAAAATCGGCCAACTTCTCAATAATGTTTTTGTGCGCCTCTGCGGCGGCCGTCGCAAACTCGGCAGGAATCTCATTTTCAAAAACTTCCTTCTCGGAGAAAGTCAGTGCTTTCATCTTGATCAGATCGATGCAGCCCTGGAATTCACTCTCCTGCCCCATCGGAATCTGGATGGGCACGGCGTTGGTTCCCAAATACTTCTCCATCTGAGCAACCACCTCTGAGAAGTCGGCTCCGGTGCGATCCATTTTGTTCACGAAGGCGATGCGCGGCACGCGGTACTTATCGGCCTGGTTCCAGACGGTTTCGCTCTGTGGTTCCACACCGCCCACGGCGCAGAACACGGCCACCATTCCGTCGATGACACGAAGAGAACGCTCCACCTCAATGGTGAAATCGACGTGACCAGGAGTATCTATCAAGTTGATTTGATGACCTTTCCACTCTGCGGTAATAGAAGCGGAAGCGATGGTGATGCCACGTTCTTGCTCCTGTTTCATAAAGTCCATAGTAGCCTGACCGTCATGCGTTTCACCAATCTTGCGATTCACGCCTGTGAAGAAGAGAATACGCTCTGAACAAGTGGTTTTACCCGCGTCAATATGCGCGGCGATACCGATATTTCTCAGTTTTGATATGCTTTTTGCCATATAACTATTTGTCAATCAGTTAATTAATTTCTTATAAAACAAGTGGCGAAAATATAAAAATTTGGAATATCCTCGGCGGTTGGAATTCAGCTTTTGGCTATTAGCTATTAGCTATTGGCTGTTGGCTGAGCTAAAAGCCAAAGGCAAAAAGCTAACTGCTAACTCCTAACTGCTAACTGCTAACTGCCAAAAGTCCATCACCACCATCGCGGCCATAGCTTCTACCACGGGGAGCACGCGCGGGGCAACGCAGAGGTCGTTGCGGTCGGAGCCGCGCATCACGGTTGGTTTCCCTTCAAAATCAACGGTTTCGCGGTCGTAGCGCACCGAAGGGATCGGTTTGAAGGCCACACGGAAACAGACTTCCTCTCCATTGGTAATGCCACCCTGAATGCCGCCGTCGTGGTTGGTTTGGAAGGTGAAATCGGGATTTTGCACATCATGATACTCACTGCCGGACATTTCCGCTGCGCGAAATCCTTCGCCATATTCAAAACCCTTTGCCGCATTGATGGAAAGCATCGCGTAGGCTAAACGTGCCGAAAACTTGTCATAAACAGGCTCGCCCAAACCTGCGGGCAGACCGCTGACACGGCACTCTACCAACGCCCCTACGGAGTCGCCCTCGCGTTTGGGACTGGCGATGCGCAACGTTTTCGCTGTAATGCACACTCCATGCACCGCGAGCCACTGTTTAGCGATAGCCCCTGCCACCACCCGGCACGCCGTCTGTCGCGCCGATGCCCGGCCACACTGTTCGTTGTCCATCACGCCGTACTTGCGCATATACGTGTAAGACGCGTGCGACGGCTTCAGAACGTAACGGTTTACTTCTGAGACCTTTACATCCACATTCGGAATCAGGAAACGTATCGGTTCGCCTGTGGTCTTCCCATCCGCAATGCCCGACAAGAACTCCACCCGGTCGTACTCCCGCCGTTGCGTGGATAGCACATCTCGGCTGGGTGAACGTCGCGACATTTCCGCCGCCACAAAGTTCATATCCACGTGCAACCCAGCCGGACAGCCCTCAATCAGGCCCTCGAGCGCATCGCCGTGAGTGTCGCCCCAATCTGTGAGACGGTAGAGGGTTCCGAAAGTGTCCATGTTGGTTTAGGGTTTAGGGTTTAAGGTTTAAGGTTTAAGGTTTAGGGTTTAGGGATTGGGGGCAAAGTTTATAGTTTATAGTTTATAGTTCAAGGTTTAAAGTTCAAAGTCACAGATTACCAGTGCTAAAAGAGTTTTTTCAGGTTCTTCTGTATCTTGGTCAGTTTAGCGAGTTCTTTGGCATTGGCAGAGGAGTTTTTCGAAAGCTGCTCAATCAATTCGTTGACGGCCATGAAGTAGTAACGGGAGACGCCTTCGGAAGTGTCGGCATTTTCGCCGTATTCCACTGCCTTGCGGAAATTCTCCACCGCTTTTTCGTCATCATTTCCCTTTTCTTCATACATCACGCCTTTAAGATAGTAATGAAGGATCAGATCTTCTTCAACTTCAGTTTTATACTCGCTGTTATAGAGCATTTGCAACAATTCAATAGACTTGTCCATGTAATCCTGGGCGGAGGGGATCATGTCGAGATCGTAAAAGACGACCGCGTTGTTTTTGTACTGAACTGCCGTGCGGTAGGTGCTGTTCACATCCCCAGCAGCGGACAGATCTTTCAGCAGCGTTATCATCGTGTCACGCGCGTCTATGGCGCGATAGTTCCACAATTCAGCATGGGACGTGTCAATTTCATCCGCCATCAGCTCGTAACAAGTAGCCATTTTGGAATAAACTTCCACCATATTACCCTTATAGGTATCCACAGCGGTGTCCTTGAACATCATTTCATTCATCGCAAGACATTTTCTGTAGAGTTGAACGGCTGTCAGCACAGAATCGTTAACCGTATAGGCACGCGCGAGGTTAAACATGCCTCTCAGATAAGGCATTTCCACATCTTCGCCTGCATCGTTTAAGGAGAGCAACCCAGACATGATGTCTATAGAATAAGTCAGCATTTCCTCTTTGGAAATCGTTCCACTGTTCACCATAATCTCCGCATTCTGAACCAGTTTTGCCGCATAATCGGTGGAATATTCCCCATATTTACGATAATAATCGGTCAAATCAGCCACAGTCTTGTAATATTTCTCTGCATTTTGCTCTTGTTTGTAAAATTCCGCCATCACAGACTTTGCGCGCTCGTAAGTTTGCAACGGACGATCAGCGGGTGCCGCATCGTAATAGGCAACACTTTGCTCCACAAATTGTCTGCATTTCTTCATATCTTCTTGCTGGGAAGCGACAACAGCTTTACCCCAATACATCTCGCCCAACTGCTGATAAGCTTCATTATTCCCCATAGCAACAGACTTCTTATAGTATTTTTCTGCCGTTTTATACTCTTTATCAGCTTGTTTCAAATTCTCTGTAGATCTATAAACATCCCCTCTATAGTAATAAACACTACCTTTCAGTTGTGTGTATCGCGGGAGAACAGATGCCGGAATCTGAGATTCGAAATCGAGGATTTTCTGGTAGGTCAACATCGCCTTGTCAAACTGATTCTGATAGAGATGCGCATCTCCCATCTGGAGATAATTGGTCAAATACGGAATCCACAAGGACTCATCTTGAGGGATTGCTTTCTCATAGAATTCGTTGGACTGCATATAATATGCAATCGCCTCTTCGTACATCTCTTCCGAATAGAGGTTTTCTGCCATCTCATTGGCATTTTGAGCCTTGACCACCAAGAACTTCTGTGGATCATTGTCAGCCTTGAGATTTAGCAGGCGATCGGTGAAGGCCGAAAGTTCTGTAACCAATGCAAACTGCTGATTGGCTGTCAGATAACCTTCAATCATGGAATTAAAACGAATATAATGATCTATGAATGATTTCGGGAACTGGGCGTTCACCACGTCAAAGCTCCGTTCATACTGACGGAAGGCATCCTGGAGTTGTTCGTTGCTACTCGGGTTAACCAAACGTTGAGCCAGCAACTGGGATGCTACCTGCACATTTTGCAAAGGATAGAAATCAGGGAATTCCTTGGAAAGCTTAAATTCCAGATTCACAAGCTGTTCCAAAACAGCCGTATGTTTTTCCGTATTATCTTCCGGTTCTGGAGCTTCCTTGAGCCAACGCAACGCGCACTCCGACAATTGGAGCTGCAAAAAAAGATTCGTGGTATCTTGATCGTAGTTCGCTTTGGCCGCATTGTACATTTCGTCATAAATGCAGTACAATAAAGAATCGGAAATATAACGACGATCCGCCGTCACCACAGCCAACAGATTCCGCATCATCTTGACAATCTGCTGATTTTTAGCATAATCATCGACAAAAGGCTCAATGTATCGTTGTGTAACAGCCATTGCACTGTCGATAGTGCGCGTGGCGGATACGCTATCCTCCAGCACCGCATAAGTATAATAGAGATTTTTGTACACCCAGAATATTTCGAACAAGTTCGACTGGTCCGGGTATTGTTTATAGGTGTTCAGCGCCACCTGCAACAACTCTTCCGAAATCGCTTTCAATTTCGCATTGTCGGAGCCATCAAGATATTGGATAAAGGATGGAATGAGATTACAAGCCGAGCGCGGATCCTTGTTGTGGGGTTTTTCCAAACGAATGATCGAATCGGCCTTGGCATAGTCACTATTACGCTCCAAATCATTAATATACCACACTGCCACGCGCGGGGAATAATGATTCCGGTACAGAACTTCACTATACGTACATAGAGGTTCCTCTGACTCCGGTGCGTATTCCAGCATCATGATATCTCTATACAAGTCTATCCACCTCAAGTTGTTATAACTGTTATCCTTGAGGTCAATGTGAGACTTTACGATTTCCACAGCCTTGCTGACATTGCCAGTACGCAACAGCTGCAACACCTCCGCAAACTGAGGTTCATCATAATAGGAAAAATCGTATTTGTTGACCGAAGCGGCATCCTCATAACAATCACCCACCATGTTCACGTTATCAAATGTGGTTTCAATCAGCCGATTGACATTGTTTTTCGCCAACTCAGGGTGCGCCTTCACCGTATCGCGAAACATCTGGCTTACCGGCACCATGTCTTCAAGGTAATGATAACGGAATATCTGCTCGAAAACGTCTAATTTTTCTTTCCTATATGTCTGTTTCTCAATCATATAGTATCTAATCGTATCCTTCGTTTGGAAATAAGAATAGATAAATTCGGGTGCACGCCCCAGGCTCAAGAATCCCTCCAATTTCCAAGCATCCAAATCCAAAAAGCCCCCCTTCATATCAGCTGGTAAGTTTGCTACCGCGATGCCTTGCGCGTTTGTGGTCAACGCAAGGACATTCTGTTTCTCATTCTGAGGTCCCACATACAACTGGGTCTTTGCCCCTTGTATCGGCTGTTTCGTCTCGAAATGCAAAACTTGGAAAACTTGTTTTACCTGCGCAAACACGCAAAACGGAACCACCGTCATCACGGCCATCATCAAAATCTTCACTAAATGTCTGTTTTTCATAATATTGGTGTATTTAATTATTTATTCATCGTTCATTCATCGATTTTCGTCGTTCCATTCATCGATTTTCGTCGTTCCTAGGGCTCACTGCGTTCACCCTAGGCTGACACGGGTCGGGCTTTCAGCCCTTTTGGAATTTTCCAATTCACTATTTCCTATTCACTATTCACTATTTCCTTCTCCCTTTTCCCTCGACCCAATACCTTCGACCCTACTTCCTCAGTTCAAAGTTAGATCCAAGATAGACTTTCTTCACGATGGGGTCGGCGGCGAGCTCTTCGGCGGTGCCGGCCTTGAGGACGCTGCCTTCGAAGAGGAGGTAGGCGCGGTCGGTGATGGAGAGGGTTTCGTGGACGTTGTGGTCGGTGATGACAATACCGATGTTCCTGTCCTTCAGTTTCCTGACAATACTTTGAATATCTTCCACCGCGATGGGATCGACGCCGGCGAAGGGTTCATCCAAGAGGATGAATTTGGGGTCAGAGGCAAGACAGCGGGCGATTTCCACACGGCGGCGCTCTCCACCTGAAAGGTTGTTGCCCTTGTTGCGCCGCACCTTCTCGATGTTGAAGTCAGCAATCAGACCTTCCAGCACCTCCTTCTGTTCTGCCTTGCTCTTGCCGCTGAATTCGAGGATGGCCTTGATGTTATCCTCCACCGTCAGTTGCCGGAAAACAGAAGCTTCCTGCGGCAGATAGGCAATACCCATCTGCGCACGTTTGTACATGGGTTCCTCTGTTATATCCTGATCATTCAAGAAAATACGACCGGAAAACGGCTTGATCAGTCCTACAATCATGTAGAACGAGGTGGTTTTGCCTGCACCGTTAGGCCCCAACAACCCCACAATCTCGCCTTGCGTGAAATTGATGGAAACCTCGTTGACGACGGTACGGTTTTTGTATTTCTTGACTAACTTGTCAGTGCGAATCGTGTATTCCATCTCAGCTATTTTCAATCACGTTTTTGAGTTGTTTCATCGCCGGATCCAAGAATTTTCCAATCAACCCCTTCACCATGCCCTGCAAGAAAAAGGGAATATTCATGTCCAGCTGGCCTTTGAGTACGCTTTCTTCGCCCGCCGGCGCAATGTCGAAAACGACATCCGCAGAGATACCCTTGTCAGACTCCGCACGATAGATGACACGCGAATGTGGCATCTGATCCGACAACGTCAACTGACAGGTAATCTGATTCTGAACGGTGAAACGACAACCATTAGGTAGTGATTCCCAGTTGCTTACGCCGGGCAAACTTTCAGGCTGTTTCTCAAAAAATCGGGTCAACACCGCATAAACTTTCTCCGGGCTGGCCGAGACTCTCTCTTCAGACGTGTTTAGATGAAGCATATTTTCTGTTTTTATTTGAACCTGCAAAAATACATTTTTTTGGATTTTGGCTGTTTGCTATTGGATTTTGAGGAATTTTGAGATGGAGGAGTTATCCAAACAAATAATGTAAACGCCAGGAGATAGTGTTTTAGTATCGATAATTGTACTATTATTCCTCACATTGCTCACCTTCAAAACAACACGTCCATAGGAATCATACACTACGATATGATTTAAGGGTTGGTCGCTTTCGATGTGGAGAAGGTCCGTGGCGGGGTTGGGATAAACGCGCAAGGTTGGATTTTCGTGCGCGATCACGGACGTGTGCGCGGGCGGTTGGGTGCCACGGAAAAGCGCCACACCGCCTGCATAGTTGCCCACAAGCAGTTCAGGTTTCCCATCTCCGGTAAGGTCCGCCACCGCTGCAGCCACTCTCCTACCCTCCTGCAAAGCCTTCGCCACGCCATAAATCGTCTCCGCCAAATTATGCTCCGCAAGCTCGAAATCGCCGTCCAAATTACCATCAACATGCTTATAATAAGCCACTTCTCCAAGTTCACCTGCACAGAAAAGTACCGTTCCCTGCTGGGCATCTCGATAAAAATCAGGAACACTATATCCAAAATAGGATTGCTCAAAATCACGCATATCCACACCGCCTAATGTATCGGTAATCTTTTGAAATTCAGGAATATTTTGACCAATATTACGATAATAGGTCAATAAGCCGCGACGGTTGCCAACAATCAAATCGCGTTTTCCATCGCCATCCAAATCGAAAAACTGCGGAGTACTGCACTCGCCCACATCTACGTGCGCAAAATTCATCCTCAGATCACCCTCACCCGTCATCAACCTGTGGTGCGGCACCAAAAGCAGCGTGCCATCTTGATTACCGCAAAGCATATCCGTAGTGCCATCACCATCAAAATCACCGAAAGTCGGATGCAAAGCATTCAACCCCAACGATTTGAGATTCCCGAAATCGCGACTCTGCAATGTAAAAGCAGGCGAAGTGACAGTTCCTGTGTTCCGGAAATAGCTCACCGAGGACGAGAAATAAGAGGTCAACCAACCATTGACGGTCTGCGCACTGTCGAATTGACCATAATTGCCGACAAAAAGATCCAGCAAGCCATCGCCATCGAAATCGAAAAGCACTGGGTGCGACCCACTACCCGCATCTATCATCTCACCCTGCAGGAAATCAGTTTGTACGAGCGTATATTGCTGTAGTTGAGAATCATAGTCATAAACCCACACGCTATTGAGATCCTGAGATTTGGTCAACGACGGGTCTGACGGCGACACAACCAGAGAGGGTTCTGCGTGCCCCGGCAAGGTCACCAACGACGGTGCCGGCATGGAGTAGAGATGAATCGGCATGTTGACCGGAAAAGCTGAATCCTGAGCCGTCATCCTTGCTTCATCCATCGTGCCGTTGTTATATAATAATATATTGTATGGTGAATCGACATCACCCACCAGCAAATCGGGAAGACCATTGCCGCTAAAGTCGTGCAAAAGCATGGATGAGCCCGTGTGTCGCGTATGGTCGTCATCGCCCGATTTGTCGGCACAATCCGTAAAAAGAGTAATCTGGTTGTTGTCGGCGGCTTCCGCAAAATGACCCCAACATTCGTTCTCCAATCGGAAGTCGAAAGGTTCTCCCTCTTCGGCATAGTTGCGCAAATGGTGGACATATCTCCCCAGCACCCAAAAATTCAAGATATCCAAATGGCCATCACCATCAACATCATCCACCACCAAATAGTCATCCGGGGAGGCGTAAATATTGGTATATCCGTTATAATAATAGGCCTGAAGCGGATCCGCCACCAATTCAAAGCGCAAGGTTTCGCCGGAGACATTCTTGAACACGCGAACTGAGGCCAGTCCATAAGTAAAAACATCCGCTTTCCCATCATGATTATAGTCATAAAGCAGCACCCAATCATGCAAATCGGGGAAAAGTCGGGCATACTCCGGGGCATAATCGTAATGATCCTCTGCACGCAAAAAGGGCAACAGACGATTGCCATGCTTCTCGAAGCCCAGCAAATCAGGAATCCCGTCTAAATCAAGATCGATTTCGGAAAAACGTACCGAGTTGATGCCGCCTGCCCAAGGTAGCGTCAAAGTGTCCCCATTTACCACAACAGGGACATATGAATCTCGCTCAAAGCCAAAATCAAAATAGCTATTCTGCCCCTCTACCCTATTCAAAGAAAGGCATGTCAAGAAAAACAAACTGATAATGAGGGAGAAACGGCACATGGCTTAGCGCACACGCAGTCGTTGGCCTTCACGAATAAAATCGCCTCTTAAGTGATTCAGCTTCTTGAGTTTAGAAACTGTGGTATGATATTTACCTGCGATTTTACCCAAATTGTCGCCTTTGCGAACCTTGTAGTATTGCGGTGTACCGGAGGGTTTCGGTTTCACGGTCCGATCGGGTTGATCCGGAGAAGGATTCGGAACAGAGACCGTATAACCACTGATATACAGGGTATCGTATTTCAACTTGAAATTATCGAAATCAATCAAACGGTTAGGATTAATATCCATACCGAGATAGCGAACCTCAAAATGGAGGTGCGAGCCGTAAGAGCGACCCGTGTTGCCGCCGAGCCCGATAATATCGCCCGCCTTAACCACTTGCCCCGGGTTGACCAACCGGCGGGAAAGGTGACCGTAGTAAGTCTCCAAACCGTTATCGTGGCGGATGACCACCAAATTACCGTAACCGCCAGTGTTCGAGGTTCCTTTGGATATACGCACAATGCCGTCCCATGCTGCCGACACGGGAGTACCTTCGGGGTAGCCTAAATCAACGCCACGGTGCATTCTGCGGTGACGAAAGCCATAGTTAGAGGTGATACGATAGTTAGCCGGATGGTGGTAGCCCGACAAGTCGATGGTATCGCGCGCGGCAGAACCCTGATGACGGTAGTGAATAGTCACAATGTCAAAGTTCTGATACAAATTATAACCCGGCATCCAATTGAAATAGGTGAACAACAGCCCATTACCATGATCAACGTTGTCAAGATTGGCATCATACATGGAGTTAATGAGGTTTCCCAACGAATCCTCTTCAATGACGGCATCAATATGTGCCGTATCGTTCACCACATTGAAACGTATTTCATTCTCCTGCGCGAACATCTGAAACGTCGCCAGCAGAAGCAAGATAGTCAATAATATATTGATTCTGAATACTTTGCTCATCTTATACTAGCGTTTAAGTTTCTTGGAGTTATGGTTCTTCTTGGTGGAATGTTTCTTAATATAATAAGTTGTACTTTGGGAAGTGGTAGCATTCCAATGAGGCTGAAAGCGTGTTTTCACTTTCGTATATTTCGTCGGATGTTGGGTTTGATTACGAGAGGTCTTACAAGCCGAAAAGCACAACAGCACCAAAACAAAAAACGAAAAAGCAATATATTTCAGGCATTTATTTTTCATAACTATTATTTTTTAGAGAAATGCAAAAATACACTTTTTTAGTATAGGCTCGGTGTTTTTTTTTAATTTTTCTTTTTAGAATGCTTAGTAACAAGAGGTTACGAGACGATGATGCGATGAGACGATGAAGGGAGAAAAAGAAGAAGATGATGATGACGAAGTCAAAGTTCAAAGTTCAAAGTCAAAGTTCAAAGTCAAAGTTCAAAGTCAAAGTCTAAGTCTCTTTCCCTTGCTTTGAAAAATTTTGCATTTTTGCAGGCTGAAAAAAACAAACATGGAACCGATTGCGCAAGAGAAGCTTTGGAACAGTGAATACATCAAGGTGATGGCGGCGAATTTCTCGCTGTTTTTCGCATTTTACATTCTTACGCCATTGTTGCCCATCTACTTGAGCGAACATTTCGGCGCCACCAAGGATGTCATCGGGTTGGTGCTGTCGGGCTATGCCGTGGCTGCGTTGTTGTTCCGTCCATTCAGCGGTTATATCGTAGATTCTTTCAACCGAAAGAAGGTGCTGGTTTTCTTCATGGTCGTGAGTTTTATTTTCTACGGACTCTACCTGCTGGCGGGCACTTTGCTGCTCTTTGCGTTGGTTCGCACCCTGCACGGCGGACCTTTCGGTGCGACGACCGTGGCCAACTCCACCGTCGCCATCGACGTGTTACCCTCCTCGCGTCGCAACGAGGGCATCGGCTACTATGGTCTGAGCAACAACATCGCCACCGCCATTGCGCCCACCGTCGGCATCGCGGTCTATAAGTGGTCGGGCAACTTCAACCTCCTGTTTATCATTGCATTACTGTTCGCCTTGCTGAGCGTGGTCATCTCCGCTTCCGTGAAGCTCCCCCAACGTCAGATTCTCGCCGACAAGAAGAAAATCTCCTTAGACCGATTCTTCCTGCTAAGAGGCTGGTTCATAGGTGTAAACATGGTTTTCTTCGCATTATGTTACGGCGTATTGAGCAACTACTTAGCCATCTACGGCAAAGAGGTGTTAGGCATCACCAGCGGTTCAGGCACTTTCTTCCTGCTTCTCTCCTTAGGACTGATTCTATCGCGACTACAGGGAGGTAAATCGTTGAGGGAAGGAAAGTTAACGCGCCACGCAGGCATCGGAATCCTCATCTCCACGGTCGGATACACCGTCTTTGTCATCTCCAAGCATCCTGTTTGCTTCTACGCCACCGCCATTTTGGTGGGATTGGGCAACGGTCACATGTGGCCGGCTTTTCAGAACATGATCATTTCTGTGGCACACCACAACGAGCGAGGCACCGCCAACTCCACCTTGCTCACCAGCTGGGACTTAGGCATGGGATTAGGTATCGTGCTCGGCGGGGTGATTTCCGAATTCTTCGGCTATTCAGCGGCCTTCTGGACGGTGGTCGGCGTGCACGTCATCGGCTGCCTGATGTATTTCACCGTTACGCGAAAACTGTTTGTCTCTCGTCGGATCGGGAACGAGTGAGAGGATGCGATGATGCGATAAAATTTACACTTTAACCTTGTAACCATATAACCATATAACCGTATAACCCTAAACCCTAAACCCTAAACCCTAAACCCTAAACCCTAAACCCTAAACCCTAAACCTTAAACCTTAAACCAAAAACCAAAAACCCTAAACCAACAAATTATGAGCACCACAAACCAATGGCTCCGCCGTGTCACTCTGCTAGCGACAATAATCTTCACCGCTGTCGGCACTTTTGCCCAAAAGGACGTGCTGGTGAACGTCAGCTATGACCCGAGAAGCGACTCCATCTTTTTCGCCAAGATGCAAAAGAAGATGGAACAAATCCGCCGTAAGGAGCACCGTCCCACTGTGGCCTTGGTTCTTGCCGGTGGTGGTGCCAAAGGTTCCTCGCACATTGGCGTCCTAAAATATTTGGAAGAAAAAGGATTGCCCATCGATTTTGTGGCTGGCACCAGTATGGGCGGACTCATGGGTGGCATGTACTCTCTAGGCTATTCGGCCTTGGAAATTGATTCCCTGGTCAGGAGCATCGACTGGAACATGATGATGAGCGACAAGATCCCGATGGACTACTATTCTTACGAGACGAAGCTGCTCAAAGGCACATACGTGTTAGATATCCCCTTTGCCGGGAAAAATTTTGTTGGCAGCCTGCCCTCCGGCATCCTTTACGGTCTGAATGTCTATAACATGCTGAGTACGGTATCCGTCGGTTACCAACAAGACATCGACTTCACGGAATTGCCCATCCCGTTCTGTTGTGTGGCCACGGAAATGGTGACCCAGAAGGAGAAGCGCTGGACTTCCGGTTCTTTTGTCAACGCCTTGCGCTCCACCATGTCCATTCCGGCCTATTTCACCCCCGTGCGCATCGATTCGATGATCCTCTCCGACGGCGGCACCAAGAACAACTACCCTGCGGACATCGCCAAAGCCGCAGGCGCGGACATCATCATCGGTGTGTTGCTCACCTCTCCATTAGATTACGAAGGGGTGAACAACGTCGCCACCCTCTTGTCGCAACTGGCCCGCTACTCTGGCGGCGGTGAGGCACTCGCACACAATGAGCAAATCACCAACGTTTTGATCACCCCCGACGTGACCGGCTATACCTCATTGAGTTTCGGGACGGAGGAAATCGCTACCCTCATTGAGCACGGTTACCAAGCGGCTGCGCTGCACGAACGCGAGATCGACAGCATCCTACGCATCGTGGGCAACCGAGGCACAAAATTGCAAAGCAAAAAGGCCATCAACAGCACTGAGACTCGAGTGACCCTCTCATCCATAGATTTCGAGGGGCTCAATGACGAAGAAAAGAGCTACATGATCGAACGCTTACCTATTCACGAAGGCGGTGGCTACTACAAAAAGGATTTCGAGATGGCACAAGCGGCTATCTTCGGAACCATGGCCTTTTCACATGTCACCTACCAGCTGATCGGCGACGGTCAAGACAGATACAAGGTGATTTTCTACTGCGAAAAACGTGCCCCGCACTCCTTCGGGCTCGGATTGCGCTTGGACACGGAAGAGTGGTTCGAGGCATTGTTGAATGCCACCTTTTACCGCAACAGGCTCTATGGCCACTCATTCGGAGCCACCGCACGCATATCTGCATCCCCCTACCTGAAATTGGAATGGCTTTATACGCCCCTGAAAGGTCCGAAAGTGGGCGCTTTCTTCAAAACAAGCTATCGCACCTTGTACGGCACTGACAACCATATCTTCAGCCACCATTATTATGAGAAATCGTGGCACAATGAGTTACGCCTCTTTGTATCGGAGAACCAATGGAGCGAGATCGATTTGAACGCGGGTGTCCGTGTGGAGCACACACCGTACTACAGCCTCTTCTCGGAAACCGGATTCAAAGAGACTACCGATTGGAAACATTACTACCCCTATCTGTTCATGCGTTTCACCTACGACTCCCGCAACAGGATGTACTTTCCCGACAAAGGTATCCGCGCCACCCTTAATGCCGACTACAACTTCTACAAGACCGGATTCGTGGGTGGTGGCATCCGAGGCGCCATTCCTGTGTGCAGTTTCTTCACCATTGACATGGGCCTTAACAGTCGTTTCATTATTGGCGACAGCTGCACCAACGACTACATGGACAACTACGTCGGCGGCGTGATGGCGGGCAGATATTACGACCATCAGATTCCGTTTATCGGATTCAACGGAGAGAAGACTTGTGACAGAATGTTGTCCACCGTTGATCTCGAACTTCGTTTCAAAGTATATAAGAACACCTATCTTTCCTTAATCGGAGCTGCCATGCACGACGGCAACAGTTTGAAGACCATGCTGAACAAGGAATTGAGACAACCTGCCATCTATGCCGCCGGTCTGCAAGTAGGCTATCTATCAAAGTTCGGTCCACTCACCGCCAACATTCACTGGAACTCTTCCGAGAAGGACAAAGTGGGGTTCTATTTGAGCGTCGGATACGATTTTTGATGACGTGTGACTTTGGACTTTGACTTTGAAACTGTAACCTGTAAATCCTAAAACCCAAAAATGAGTACCCTGTTCCACCTATTCCGCCGCGCCATTTTATCTACAGCCTTAGCACTGGTTGTCTGCGGAGCTTTCGCGCAAAACAGCGAGTTAGTCAACGTCAGTTATGATCCGAAAGGAGATTCTATCTTCTTCGAGAAGATGCACCATTACTTCGCCCAAATCCGAGAAAAAGAGCATCGTCCTACGGTAGCCTTGGTGCTGGCCGGCGGCGGAGCGCGAGGCACGGCACATATCGGTGTGATGAAATTCCTGGAAGAGAAGGGCATCCCCATCGATTTCGTGGCGGGCACCAGTATGGGCGGACTCATGGGCGGACTCTACTCCATGGGCTATTCTGCCGATGAAATCGACCAGCTTATCCGCAGCATCGACTGGGATGTGATGATGAACGACAACATCCCGATGGAATACTACAGTTATGACCAGAAGCGTTATAAGTCCACCTATCTCCTGGACTTTCCCTTCGACAAAAAGAAATTCGTCAAAAGCCTTCCTACTGGAGTAAAAAACGGACTGAACATTTACAACATGATGAGCTCCGTGACCGTGGGTTATCATGGCGACATAGACTTCATGGATTTGCCGATTCCGTTCTGCTGTGTAGCGGCGGAAATCGCAACCCAGAAAGAGAAACATTGGACTTCCGGCTCTCTCATTTCGGCATTGCGTTCCACCATGTCCATCCTTGGCTATTTCCGTCCAGTGCGCGTCGATTCGATGATTCTATCTGACGGCGGCACGAAGAACAACTTCCCTGTAGATGTGGCCAAAGCCGCAGGTGCGGACATCATCATTGGCGTGGAGCTCTACATGCCCCGCGAGCACAGCGAAATCAACAACATCGCGGACGTGCTGTTACAGACCACCCAATACTCAGGCAGTCTGGAAGCTCACAATCGCGCCATGAAAAATTCCACCGTCTATATTACGCCCGACCTCACGGGCTACACCTCACTGAGCTTCGGCACCGAGGAGGTCAACAAAATGATACAAATCGGCTACGACGCTGCTGTCATCCATACAAGAGAAATCGACAGTTTGGCCCGCATCTTGGGCAAAAGAGAGCATAAATTGCGAAACGAGAAGGCGATGGACATCAGCAAGACGAAAGTCAAAATTTCTTCCGTAGAATACAACGGCATTTCAGAGAAGGAGATGCGCTATTTCAAGGACAAAATCCACATCTCACCTGGAGAATACTGTGACAAGGAAGACATCGAGCTGGAGCAGGCCACCATTTACGGCACCATGGCCTTTTCGCAGGTCACCTACGAGCTGCTACGAGAACCCGACGGTTCAAGCTACAAATTGGTCTATAACTGTAAGAAACGTGCCCCGAACTCGCTCGGTATCGGAGTGCGGGCGGACACCGAGGAGTGGATTTCCATCCTTGTGAACGGTGGTTTTGGTCGTAACAAAATCTACGGATCCGTTTTCGATGTCACCGCGCGTCTCTCCCAGTCGCCGTACCTGAAGCTTGACTACCATTACACCCCCATCGTTGGTCCCATGGTCGGTGTGGCGTTGAAATCGCAATTCCGCACCATGAAGGGTGCCTTCAGCTTCGACTTCAACTACACCTTCGACGACCCAGACAATGAATACGGCGAATACGAGGCTGAAGAGTATCTAGAACAGACTTGGAGGAACGTTCTCGACCTCTATTTGGCCGACACGCATTGGAGCCGCATCAACCTGAGAGGCGGTGTCCGATTTGAGCAGGAACCGTACTACAACTATTACTCCTCGATGGGTCACACGAAAGGGTGGGACTGGAAGACGATATACCCATACCTCTATCTCCGTTTTGCTTACGACAATCTCAGCGACCGTTATTTCCCGAACAGAGGTATTCGTGTGACTGCGGGTTACGACTACAATTTCAAGAACTCGCACTACGCATCTGCCAGCGTTGAAGGGGCCATCCCAGTATGTCGTTTCTTCCACATTATCCCCGCCTTGAGAGGTCGTTACATTTTCGGCTGGGCCGACGGCAACGACGAGATGTACAACTATGTGGGCGGCGTGATGGAAGGGCGCTACTACGACCAGCAGATGCCATTCATCGGCTTCAACGGGGTCACCAACTGCATAGATTTCCTCACGATGGTGGATATCGATTTCCGCTTCAAAGTCTATAAGAACCTGTATCTTTCCTTAGTGACGGCGGCGATGCACGACGGCAACATCAACGGGATGAGCGAGCACGCGATTCTCGCCGCCGGCCTGAAAGTCGCCTACAAGACCAAGTTCGGCCCGATTCAGGCAAACGTCCACTGGAACAGTAAAAACTACAAAGAAGTGGGATTTTACGTGGGTGCGGGATACGATTTCTGAGGACTTTGAAAAAATTTTTCAACACCTGTTGACAATATCCAAAAAAAGTCTATTTTTGCGCGCTTAAAAAATCTCGATTATTATCCTTAAGTTAGCAAAGGAAAAAAGTTAAAAATCAGAGAGATATGGGTGAAGATATCTCTCACAAAAAAATGTCAAAACTGAAAAAATGGATGCAGTAAGTTACAAAACAATTTCGGCGAACGAAAAGATCGTCAAGAAAGAATGGGTTGTCGTTGACGCCCAGGAGATGGTTGTGGGCCGCCTTGCTACACAGGTGGCACGCATTCTGAAAGGCAAAAACAAGCCTTATTACACGCCTCATTTCGATTGCGGCGACAATGTAATCATCATCAATGCAGAAAAAGTGAAGTTCACGGGCAAGAAATGGACGGACAAGCAATATGTCCACCACACCACCTACCCCGGCGGCCAGCGTTTCGCTACCCCGAGAGAGTTGATGCGCAAAGACCCGAGACGCATTCTGGAACACGCTATCAAAGGCATGCTCCCGAAAAACAGACTCGGTGCACAACTGTTCCGTAACCTCCATGTGTATGTTGGACCCAACCACCCGCATGAAGCTCAACAACCCAAAGTAATTAACATTAAGGATATTAAATAACAATGGAAGTGATCAATACATTAGGCAGAAGAAAAACCGCAGTCGCGCGTCTGTATATGAAACCCGGCAGCGGCCAAATCATGGTCAACAACCGCGATTATAAGGAATATTTTTGCGTTCCCACCCTGCAATACAAGGTCGAGCAACCCCTCCAAGTGGCCAACCTGATGGGTCAGTATGACATCAAGGCCAACCTGGACGGCGGCGGCGTCACCGGCCAGGCCGAAGCCCTCCGCATGGCCATCGCCAAGGCGCTCACCCAGATCGACCCCGAACTCCGCCCGGCCCTCAAAGCCCAGGGATTCCTGCGCCGCGACCCGCGTATGGTGGAACGTAAGAAACCCGGTCAGCCCAAAGCCCGTAAGAGATTCCAATTCTCCAAACGTTAATCGGAATCTTGTTTGGACAGTGTTTAGTATCGAAACGGTGAAGATTCCCGCTTGAGGACTACTCCGCCGTTGCTTTTAAGAACGTAAACAAATCAAAAAAAAACATGTCAAACGTACAATTTGAAGAATTATTAGAAGCGGGTTGTCACTTCGGACACCTGAAACGCAAATGGAACCCCGCCATGGCTCCCTACATCTTCATGGAGAAGAATGGCATCCACATCATCGACCTTTACAAAACGATGGACAAGATCGAGGACGCTTGCTCCGCCGCCAAGAGCATCGCTCGCTCCGGCCGTAAGATCCTCTTCGTGGCCACCAAGAAACAGGCCAAAGAAACCGTCGCCAACATGGTTAAGGAAGTAGGCATGCCCTACGTGACCGAACGTTGGCCCGGCGGTATGCTCACCAACTTCTTCACCATCCGCAAGGCTGTGAAAAAAATGAGCGACATTGACCGTCTGATCGAAAGCCCCCAATTCCAGAACATCTCCAAACGCGAACGCCTCCAAATCAGCCGTGAACGCGCTAAACTGGAAAAGAACTTGGGCTCTATCAGCGACCTGTCTCGCCTTCCCGCAGCCGTCTTCATCGTGGATATCATGAAAGAGCACATCGCTTTGGCTGAGGCACGCAAACTCGCCATCCCCAGCTTCGCTATCGTCGATACCAACTCCGACCCGCGTCTGGTGGATTATCCTATCCCGGCAAATGACGACGCATCCAAGTCTATCGCCGTGATCCTCAAAGCTATCTGCGACGCTATCCGCGAAGGACAAGCTGAACGCGAGATGAACAAGGACCGCATGGAAGAGGAAATGGCCGAAATGAATGCCGAAAATGATGGCGAAGAACGCGAAAACGACGACCGCGAAGGCGGCCGCCGCAGAAGAGTTTCTCGCAAAAACAACGAATAATTAATCACGATTAAAATTACAACAATATGGCTAATATAACAGCTGCTGATGTTAACAAACTGAGACAAGAGACCGGTATCGGCATGATGGACTGCAAAAAAGCCCTCGTCGAAGCTGATGGCGATTTCGAAAAAGCACGCGACATCCTCCGCAAGAAAGGTCAGAAAGTGGCCGCTAAACGCGCCGACCGCGCTTCTAACGAAGGTCGTATCATCGCCAAGACCAACGCCGACAGAACAAAAGGTTACATGCTCATCATGGCTTGTGAGACCGACTTCGTGGGCAAAGGCGACGAATTCGTCAACTTCACCGACAGCGTCCTCGACAAAGCTATGGCTGCTGACATCAAAACGAAGGACGAACTCCTCAACATGAACGTTGATGGCATGACGGTTGCTGAAAAACTGACCGAAATGACCGGCAAAACGGGTGAGAAGATCGAATGCCCCGACTATCAGGTACTCGAAGCTGCTTACGTGGAAGCTTACAACCACATGGGCAACCACAAAGCTACTCTCGTGGGCTTCAACAAGGCAGGTGAAAAAGTTGCTGAAGTGGCACACAACGTTGCTATGCACATCACCGCTATGGCTCCTGTCGCTCTCGACGAGAACGCAATTCCTGAAGACGTGAAGGAAAAAGAACTTGCCGTAGGCGTTGAGAAAACGAAACTCGAAATGATTCAAAGAGCTGTTGACAATGCTTTGAACAAAGCAGGCATCAACCCCGCTCACGTGGATAGCGAGGATCACATCAACTCCAACATGTCTAAGGGTTGGATCACCGAAGCACAGGCTGAACAAGCTCGCAAAATCAAGGTTGAGGAAGCCGAAAAAGCAGCCGCTAACCTTAATGAAATGCAGATCCAAAAGATCGCTCAAGGTCGTTTGGTGAAGTTCTTCAAGGAAAGCACCCTTACTTATCAACCTATCGTGATGGGCAGCGACGGCAAAGAAAGCGTCGGCGACTACATCAAGAGAATGGAAAAAGACCTGGCTTGCACAGGTTTTGTCCGCAGACAAATCGGTGAGTAATATTAAAACACTCCAAATATGAAAGGCGCGAAATTTCGCGCCTTTTTTTGTATTAATTTATGTATTTTTGCAAACTTAAAATATCATGTGGTATGAAGTTCTATGATGATGATAATGAAGAAGATAGCTTCTCTGAAGATGAGATTGCGCTCGCGAACAGATTCTGTGATGCTTGCGACAAAGGCATCTCTATGGTGTTAGACGAGGAGGAATACGACATCATCATCTCCAACCTAATGTTCTCACAAAAAAGCGACTATCTGAAAAAAGCGATTGAACGGGCACAACAAGACTACCCCGAAGATCCTGAATTCGTGATTTGGAAAATGCGTTACCTGATCTGGAACGACCAGCAACGCGAGGCTCAGATCTACATGCAACGGATTCTCCGCCATTTTCCACCTTATGCTGAGCTTTACGAGGAGATGGCCTTCATTGCCTACACCTTCCACTTGAACATGAACGTGCGCGAACTGGTCCTCAAAGCCATCGCCATCGAGCCTTCTTCCAACGCCTACTTCATCTTAACCAACCTCTACCTCGACCAACACAATGTGGAAAAAGCGGTAGATTGCTTCCAAGAAGCTTACAAATACGACAACATGGTGCTGGACAACGTGGATTTGCTGATTCTTTCAAACCGAAACAACAAATCCGACCGCTTCGAAGCAGAACTCTCCTTCATGACCGCACTGAGCCGTGAATTTCCTCTAAACAGCAACATCTGGATGCTCTCCGGCACCCTGAACGCAGTTGGTGGACAGCATGCCAACGCGCTCCAAGCCTTTGAATTCGCCGTTGCCATAGAGCCCACCTCCATCGGATACTACCATATTGCAGGACAGTACTATATGCTGCAAAACTACGACAAGACCGTGGAACTATGCTGGTTGATTCACAGCAAAAACGAGCTGAATCCGCGCGTGCTGTTGGGCCGCGCCTTCCGGATGCTAGGATTCTACGATGAAGCACTGTTTCAACTCAACCAAACCAACGAAAAAGATCCCGAATATCCTTACGCATTTTCTGAAATTATTGATGTCTTGAAAGATTCGGGACAACTGGACAAGGTTCCTGCCTTCATCCACCGCTTCTATGATTCGCAAAATCTGTCCTTGGAAAAGCTCGAAACGGTTCTCGATTGTCTTCGCTCCGACATGCAAGACGAAGCCTTCTACCAACTCAGCAACGCGGCAGAAAGCCAGTTCGATTCAGCCACCGACTATTGCGCTTGGCTGACGGACTTCTGCTATCTGGTACATTGTCAAGATATTGCTCTCCGCATTCTCGAAGAGCGTTTCACCGACCTTCCAGACCCTGAACTCTACAAGCATCTCGGCTATTTTCTGGCATTGCTAAACATCGCCAACGGCAACCACAAAGCAGCCATCCAACATCTCCAAAATGCCATCACCATCAACGAAAATGGCATCAAACAGGACTTTTTGGACATCGACACCGACCTGCTGTACACCCAAAATCCCGAAATATTCATGTTAGTCAGTCCCTACACCGACTATCGCCCCAATATTCATAACAATTAATTCCGAAGAATGAAAAAAGCGCTTCTTATTTTGATGATAACGCTCTACGCTTTCGCCTCCATAGCGCAAACAGAGAGCAGCACAACCACAGAAATCCAAGAGCCTCAAAAAGAATCCGTTACTGGTCGCGTCATCTCTTGGTACAACGAACATCTAAACTACGGTACTATCACGTTGTTGATGACCATCGAAAGCTCGTTTATCCCATTCCCCTCAGAGGTGATTGTGCCGCCCGCCGCCTATCAAGCCTGCGACAGCGACAACGAAACCCTGTTTGTCACCGACTCCAAATTTGTTAACGTACTGTTGGTCATCCTGTTCGCCACGATCGGAGCACTCATCGGAGCACTCATCAACTATGTGCTCGCCATGTTACTGGGTCGCCCCATCATCTACTGGTTCGCAGACAGCAAAGTAGGTCACCTGCTACTTTTAGACAAGGAAAAAGTGGTGAAGGCAGAAGACTATTTCAGGGAGCACGGTAACGTTTCCACGCTCGTGGGACGTTTCATCCCCGCCATCCGTCAGCTGATTTCCATTCCGGCAGGTCTTGCCAAGATGCACATCGGCATGTTCATCCTCTTCACCTCCCTCGGTGCCGCCGTTTGGAACACCGTATTGGCGATTCTCGGATACGTCGCCCATGGCCAGAAAGACCTGATAGACAAATATAACCACGAACTGACGATAGCCTTGTTAGCCCTTGTGGGAATCGGCATTGTCTATGTGGTCATCAAGTGGATTGTGTCGGCTCAGAAACGCAAAAACACCACTTCCTCGCAAGAATAGCACTAGCGATGCGGGAATTCGGCCTTATCGGCAAGACACTGTCTCACAGTTTCTCCCAAAAGTATTTCGAGGAGAAGTTTCAACGTGAGCATATTACGGATGCATCTTACTCCTTGTTTGAAATCACTGACATAAAGCAAATCAAGACATTCATCCAACAGCATCCTCAGCTGGTTGGATTTAATGTCACGATTCCCTACAAGCAACAAATCATCCCCTATTTGAACGAACTCTCCGAAGAGGCGGAGGCTGTGCACGCCGTCAATGCAGTATTGACAAAACAAACTGGGAATCAAATATTTACAAAAGGATACAACACCGACATTGACGGTTTCCGAAATTCTTTGGAAGGAATAAAGATTCCCGAAAAGGCGATGATTTTAGGGACGGGCGGCGCGGCGGCGGCCATCAAGTACGTCCTGCAACAAAAAGGCTGCCAAACCACAATCGTCTCTCGAGACGCAAAAAAAGGACTCCCCTACTCCGAACTCACCCCGGGAATCATTGCAGAGCACAAATTCCTCGTAAACTGCACACCCTTAGGCACTTATCCTAACATCAACGAAAAGCCCGACATCCCTTACGATGGCATATCGGGCGAACATTTTCTGTATGATTTGGTGTATAACCCCTATGAAACGGCCTTCCTAAAAGAAGGAATTAATCGCGGTGCCAAAACACTTAACGGCCTGGTAATGCTGCACGAACAAGCCGAAGCGTTCTGGCAGTTAGCAGTTAGCCGTTAGCGGTTAGTCATTGCAACCACGGTTTTCTCACCCTACTCCCTACTCCCTACTTCCTCTTCCCTACCAGCTACCTATTCTGAAAGAAAAAGTCATTCATCACCACCCTGATCATCGCGCCATAGCTGAATGACATCACTTTGTCGCCATAGACAGCCAAACCGAGGCGACTGTAGCATCCGTAAAAGGTCGGGTCGATAGAAACGAACTTATTCACCACGATTTTCAGTCCTGCGGAGAAGGAAACGCCAAAGCCGGGACCACCATATATCGGATCGTAGGTCTGCATATCCACACCAGGCACGTAAGGAGCACCATTATAAGGATCCAACAAGGTCCATGTTTTTTCTGGATTGTTTGTTTTAGGATCCAACAAAACAGCATCGAATTTCTTTACCTTCACGTAGTTAAACTGTGCTCCTACCTCGACAAAAGGTTTCACGATACGGTGAACGTTGCTGAAGAGATAGGACATTGAGAGGTCTATCAGAGAGCGGTCTTCCATACCCACGAGCGTCATTTCCGGCATACGATAGGTATTGCTCGACACTTGACCAGGTATGTACAACAAAAACTTATTGGTCACAGAGAGACGCGAGAAAGAGTACGAAAGCGCCAATGCCCAGTTATCGCGGATTTTGTAACGCACCCCGAGCCCGATAAAGTAACTGAGGTTATAGGTGGGGTTCATGTTGAGATCCTCCTCTCGATAGGTGATTTGATCATTCATACTCACGTGTGGATAGAGTTTGACCACCGCTTCCCTAATTTCATCATAGCGATATTTATTGGAAAAAAGATAGTCGAGGTTGCATTCATTTTGGCTACTGCCGTTATAATAGAGTGCCGTTTTCTTGCCGCCAACAAACATGCCGCCGCCAATATAGAAATCGAAACCGCGGTCATACCATGTAGTGTCGTGGAACGTGACAGCCTCGCCAATCTGCTCGCGTTGCGCAGACATACGCACAGGCCACCACAAAAGAGATGCAAAAAGAATCAGGATCCAATGTTTTATGTTCATAATCAATAAATTAGCCATTAACAAATCAAGTAGCAAAAGTACATAAAATATGAATATCCGCCAACCCGTAAATCACAAACGCAGTGACGGTGCACCTCAGGCTCTACTGATCAAGGATGAATGTGTATATTTCCTCCAGCTTCGGATTCTGAATAATGTCGGAACAGAAAATCAAATCCGGGAACAGCGGCAGCTGATGTCTTCTACCCTCCGTGATATCCATGTTTAATGTATTCAGAAAGAGAAAGTACACGAGTTCAGAACAATAGAATTCAGTAGTGTCCTCGCAATCAAATTGTCCGTCGAATAGCGGGTGGCGGGCATAGAGTTGTTGGCCTTTTTGGAGAAGTCGAAACGTGTCTTCCGGCGTAACCGGGAATCGATAAATTCCGCCTTTCACAGCGCGGTCGCTGCGGAAAAACCTGCCAAGTGGTTCCAGCTTCACACTGTCTTTTTCCTGTTTGGAGTCATGTTCGTTGGGCACGGCGTGAAGCACCATCCAACGTCCATTCACATTCATCACCATCCCCACATGAGAATACTCGCCCTTACGGTCAACGGTGGACACCGCACGACTCTCCTTGCTTTCGCCCAGCCGAAAAACAATGTCACCCGACTGCAAATGAACCGTATCCGACAAAACAAACTCAACCGCCCGGCTATCGCGATGACATCCAACAATCACCAAAGATGCCATAAAAAACAAAGGTAGAAACAACCAAGAGGCTGTCTCTACCTTTGTGTGATTACGTCGAGCTTTTAGAGGTGAATTCTCCACTTGCCGTCCATTTTTTTCAGTCTGACCTTTTTATTATCTTCTTTGGGGGTTGGGTTGTCGGACGTAGATGTCGCGATTTTCACCTCAACCACTGCATTTTCGCCATCGTCAGCGATTTCCTCAGAAAGAATTTCGTAACTGGACACCTTGAAACCGGCGCCCTCCAGTTTTTGAGCATAGGCTTTGATGTCTTCCTGATTTTGAATCGTGGTCATGGAGACGGCTTTTTCATATTTGCCGGCAGACAAAGCTTTGTAGTATTCTTTCACCACACCGGATGGAGTGTTGGAAGAGCCACATGAGATTATGCCTACCGTGGCAAGAAAAGCGCAGAGAATAATGATTAATTTTTTCATAATGATAAATTTTAATGAGAAATAAGATTCCGCAAAAATACAACAATTCACATTGCAAGCGTCTGTTTTCATTAACAAATTATCAACAAATTATCAACAGTCAGTGAACAGCAATGGTAAAGGATCATTTAGGCAGGAATCCTGCATGGAACGTATAAGGCAACAACGTGGCTACATTTTGGAAATGGTAGATCGGTCCCTCTTGACCAGCAAGGATGACCTCGATAGGGTGACCGAACTTTTGTTCATATTCGAAAAGTACCTGGCGACAACTTCCGCACGGGGACACGGGCTCTTTGAGCGGCTCGCTAGGGTTAATCGCGGTGATCACGATCTTGTTGAAAGGCACTTCAGGATACATGGCGGAAGCGGCGAAAGCGGCGGTGCGTTCTGCACATAATCCGCACGGATAGACCGCATTCTCCTGATTCGCGCCGGTCACCACCTTGCCATTATTCATCAAGATGGCCGCACCGACCTGGAAATGAGAATATTTCGCGTACGATCGTGTTGCTGCATCTTCAGCTTGTCTCAACAAATCCTTTAAATCCTCGGGCAATTCTTCGCGACTGTCATACACTCGCATTTCCGTTTCAAGTATTATTTTTCTCATAGAATAGAAAATTTAATTCAGCTGCAAAAATAGCAATATTTCGGCTTCGTTCAGCGCAATTGTCCAAAACATCACAATACGGAAAAAATAGTACTTTTGCCTGCACGAATTATACGAATCAAAAAAGACTTATGACCACTTTGAAAAAATTGGAATCATTTAATATTCAACAAATTATATTATTCACTGTTATTTTTTGCCTCATGTCTGGAACTACCGTTTTTGCACAACAAGATGCTCCTATGGACTCCTTCCCAACTATTTCGCCGTTAGATTTCGGGTTGTCGGAGGCGAAAAACGACCAGGCGCGATACGAGGTTCTCTACAACACCCATCTGGAAGCTCTGAAAACGGGCGCGAACGTCTCCTACACGGGCATTGACACTTTGGTCATCGCCATTTCCGACAATTCCCGCCCGATTCCTCTTACACGCCACACAGACTTCGGCGACGCACATATTATTGTCAAAAACAATTCAAAAACGCAATTCCTATTTGAAATGAAGAACGAAGAGTGGCAAGAGTTAAAAACAGAGGCCGCCATTGTTGATTCCGGCAACTTCGAGTCCGTCGAGCAGTTAGCATCTGGATTATTCCAAGTCATCCTGGAAGACAAACATCTATGGGTCAACAACCGCAAAGGATACAAATACGGTGCCACTCGCCGCGACATCCTGCTCGTCAAGGACGGGCAAGCTCTGAACCGTCCCGTCGCCTCCTATTCCACTGACTCCACCCTACTCAAGGCCAAATTCCACGCCACCGACGATGAGCTGAAGACCATCGCCAATCTCACCATCACACGCGACACCTCCTCCACTTTCAAAACCTACTGTTTCAACCTATCAGGCATCAACAATCTGAAGGTCAGCAATGTAGAAATCGAGACACCCGCCACCCGAAACCTGTATGCCGATTCAGCCATCAACATTGCCAACTGCACCAAGATCTTTTTTGAAGACATTGATATCAGCGGGACATACTCCCGGACGAATCTTTACGGATATGGCATTCAAATGGATAATGTTTGGAAGAGCCAATTCACCCGGCTTTCGGCGCGCGCGAACTGGGGTATTTTCGGCAACAACAACCTCAGCAACACCACTTTACTCAACTGCGACATCAATCGTTTCGACATCCATTGCTACGGCCGCGATGTTTTTATCTACAATTGCCAATTCAATGGGCTCTACAACCAATTTTCCTCCTTATACGGGGAACTCCTCTTCGACGGGTGCCGATTCAACAAATTCTTACCTGTGCTTATCGAAACCTCCTACAATGCTTACACCCCTTTCAATCTTACTTTTAGGAAATGCACGTTTAATGCGGATCCTTCTCACCAAACATTGGTTTCCATCGGTTATGTGGACAACAACGTCAACAGCAGACCTGAACTTGCGCAAAAATGCTGGCCAAACGTAACCATCAACGACATGACCGTCAACATGGCCAAAAAAACCACGAAGTTGATTCTTTTCCAGCCCAAAGGGACGATTGCGCCCAACGTTTCCGTCGGTTACATTTCCAGCATCAACATCAACGGGCTCACCTTCGTATATGCTGACACCTCGCAACTTTCCGACTTCATCATTGCAAGTTCCCCCATATCCTCAAAAAAAACAATCAATTACGACTTAAAGAGAATCAACCTGATTCCCGCCACAAAAAAAATGATGCAACAGTCCACCCAGAAATTTTATTATCCCGGCAGTTTGACTTTTAACCTTCGTCGCAACAAAAACGACATAATCAACATCGCATTATCCCGCATCAACTACAACATCAAGACCAACAGTCAATACAACATCCAATTCACCAACTGCTCAATCGGAATGATTCGTTACAACAGCAACTCCACAGGGACGAAGCGCAAATACAACCAGTGTACGCTCTATCTCAACAACTGCGACGACGGTCAGTATTACATTGACAATCAAGCCATTTACACCAACTGTCTGTTTATACCTTGCCACAGCAAAATGTTCATCAACTTTTATGGCAACAACAACGATGTCGTCATCAAAAATTGCAGAAGTCAACGCAAGGGCAAACTTTTCTACAAAGGCAGCAACGACAACTCAGAACTCAACCACTTCGAAATAAAAGGCACCCGAAAACTCTAACCCCCTAACCGTCTAACCCTAAACCATAACCCATAAACTTTCACCCCCTCCGAGTGTAGCCAAAATTTTATATATTTGCGGCTCCCCTGAGCAAGGGGCGTTTTTTGTTTTATAATATTGATTTTTAGTAATTTAGAAATGAAAAAAGGATTCATGATTGCGAGTGCTTTGACACTTGGTTTCACCTTATTAGCGACTTCAACGAGTATGGCAACTCCTGCAAAACCCAAAAAACCGAAAAAGACGACCTCCGGCGTGACCGCGAGTAATCTGGACAAAACCGTGAAGCCCACGGCGGATTTCTACCAATATGCGTGCGGCGGCTGGATGGCCAACAATCCGCTTGGTGACGAGTATGCCCGTTACGGCAGTTTTGACGTGCTGGCAGAGAACAACCAACAGCAACTTAAAGACTTGGTGACCACCATTGCAGCGAAAAAGAACGCTCCTGGCACCATCGAGCAGAAAATCGGCGATTTCTACAACACCGCCATGAACACCGAGGCCATTAACAAACAAGGTGCGCAACCCATCCAGGCAGAACTTCAGGATGTCAACACTTTACAACGCAAAGACCTCTCCACAAAGCTCGCTCAGATGCTTTTGGAAGGTTCCAGCCCTTTCTTCGCCCTCTTCGGCTCCGCTGACCCTGACAACAGCTCCATGACCATTGCCCACATCTGGCAATCGGGACTCGGTATCGGCGACCGCGACTACTACTTGGACAAAGACCAGCAGAACATTCGCGACGAGTACGTGAAACTGATGACCAAGATGTTCAGTATGTCTGGTTATAGTTCCATGGCCAATTTCAAGGGCAACGAGAAGGGAATGGCCTTGCGTGTGCTGTCATTAGAGACCCTTCTGGCTCGCAACGCCATTGACAAAACCGTCTTGCGCGACCCTTACCAAACCATCCACAAATGCACGCCCGCGGAGTTCCAACAGATGATCCCCGCCCTGAACATTTCGGAATATCTCAAAACCCTGAATCTGAAAATTGACACTATCAATGTAGGTCAACCCACTTATATAGAAGCAGTCAGCGACATCATCAACGTCACCGATTTCGACGTCATCAAAGCTTACTTGGCATGGAACATCATTCGTGGTGCAAGCTCTTACTTGAGCGACGAGTTCGTGGATGCCAGCTTCGACTTTTACGGCAAGGTGCTCTCCGGACGCAAGGAGAACCGTCCGCGCTGGAAACGCGTCATCGACAACATTGACGATTGCCTTGGCGAAGCCGTTGGCCAAATGTACGTGAAGAATTATTTCCCGGCAGAGGCCAAAGTCCGTATGGAACAGTTGGTCAAGAACTTGCAATGGGCTTTAGGCGAGCGCATCAAGGCTTCCACCTGGATGACCGACGAGACCAAGAAAAACGCCTTGGAGAAATTGGCCGCCTTCACTGTGAAGATCGGTTATCCCGACAAATGGCGCGATTACAGCGGATTAACCATCAGTACGGAAAGCTATTATGCAAACGTGAAGAATTCCCGTCGCTTTGACATGGCATACGCGTTGAACAAAATCGGCAAGCCCGTCGATCCTACCGAATGGCAGATGACCCCTCAAACGGTAAATGCATACTACGATCCCACCACCAACGAAATCTGTTTCCCTGCCGGCATTCTGCAACCCCCGTTCTTCGACATGAACGCGGATGATGCTGCCAACTATGGCGCTATCGGCGTGGTGATCGGCCACGAGATGACCCATGGCTTCGACGACCAAGGCCGCAACTACGACAAGGACGGCAACCTCGCCGACTGGTGGACTGAGAAGGATGCTGAAATCTTCAAAGAAAAAGCGCAACTCATTGTGGACCATTTCAACAGCATCGAAGTCGCTCCTGGAGTCTATGCCAATGGTGAGTTCACCCTGGGCGAGAATATCGCTGACAACGGTGGTCTGAACGTTTCCTACACAGCTTTCCAGAAGGCCAATAAAGAGGGCCAGATCAAGGGTGTGATGGACGAGTTCACCCCCGAGCAACGTTTCTTCCTGGCATACGCAGCCGTTTGGGCCGCCAACATCCGCGAGGCTGAAATCCTTCGCCGTACCAAGAGCGACCCGCACGCCCTCGGCCGCTGGCGCGTGAACGCCACCCTGCGTCACATCGACCCCTTCTACGAAGCCTTCAACATTCAACCCGGCGACCCGATGTACATGGCACCGGAAAAACGCTCGCACATCTGGTAGTTAGCAGTTAGCAATTAGTAGTTAGCAGTTAGTAGTTAACAATTCCAAGAGGGCTGCAAGCCCGACACGTATCAGCCTAGGGTGAACGCAGTGAGCCCTAGAATATCAAGAAACAAATCAAAAAAGGGCTGAAAGCCCGACCTATGTCAACCTAGGGTGAAGCAAAGCGAGCCCTAGGATCATAAAAAGAAAAATATATGGCAAACAACAAAAAACTCGCCGTCATCGCATTCGGCGGCAACGCTTTGTTAAAAAGCAAACAGAAAGGCACCTATCAAGAGCAGATTGACAATGTGACAGAGACCTGTCGCAATCTGATTCCGCTGATTGAAGCTGGATACAACATCGTGATCGGTCACGGCAACGGCCCGCAAGTGGGCAATGTCATGTTACAACACAAGGCCGGCAAGGAGACCTTCCAAGTGGAGGACATGCCACTGAACTTCTGCGTGGCCGAAACGCAGGGTTCCATCGGGGCTCTTATCGAAGAAGGCCTGCGTCACATCTTCGCTGAAAAAGGCTGGGACAAAGACACCGTGACGTTACTCACGCATGTGGAGGTCGATGGCAACGACCCGCTCTTCCAAAATCCCACAAAACCCGTCGGCCCGTATGTCACCAAAGAAGAGGCCGACCAATATCATGAGGAGACCGGCGACATTTACCGCGAAGACCCCAAAGGCAACGGCTGGCGCAAGGTGGTGGCTTCCCCGAAGCCCATCCGCATCCAGAACATCAAGTTAGTGAAACAATTAGCAGAACAAGGCATTATCGTCATCACCGTTGGCGGCGGCGGCATCCCCGTAGCCATGAAAGACGGTTACCTCAAGGGCGTGCAAGCGGTCATCGACAAGGATTTGGCCTCGGCCATCACGGCTATAGAGATCGATGCCGATGAGTTCTACATCCTCACCGACGTGCCGAAGGTCTATATCAACTTCCGCAAACCCGATGAGAAGGCGTTGGACACCATCACGGTAAGTGAGGCCAAGAAGTACCTCGAAGAGAAGCACTTCACCGAAGGATCCATGGCTCCGAAGGTGCGCGCCGCCATCCAATACGTGGAGAAGAGCGGCAAGACCTGCATCATCACCGAGGCCGGCAAGCTTCACGACCCGAACTGCGGCACAAGAATTATCGCAGGGTAATTCGAACATAAAAGTTTAGTATAAAACCTAAGGCGCGTAATTTTTCAGTTACGCGTCTTTGCATTAATAAATATGGCTTATCACTTTAACAATCTGGTTTTTGAAGGCGGCGGTGTGAAGGGCATCGCCTACGTGGGAGCACTCGAGGTGCTCGAAGAAGAAGGCATTCTGCAAAATGTAAAACGTGTGGCCGGAACTTCCGCTGGCGCCATGATGGCCGTTTTAGTCGGATTGCGCTACACCGCCGACGAAGTCAAGGAAATTCTCTGGGATCTGAACTTCAAGAAATTCATGGACAGCTCGTTCGGCATTGTGCGCGACACGAAACGGCTGCTGGAGGAGTTCGGTTGGTACAAGGGCGATTATTTCCGCAACCTGATGGCCGATTTAATCAAAAGGAAAACCGGCAACGGCGAAATAACATTCAACCAGCTAGCCGAAATGAATAAATTCAGGAAGATCTATCTCGTGGGAGCCAATCTCTCCACGGGAACTTCCGAAACTTTTTGTCATGGAGATGATTATGGTGAGATGAAAGTGGCCGATGCCGCCCGTATCTCCATGTCCATCCCGCTGTTTTTCGCTTCTGTCAAAGAGAAAGGTCAGGAAGACCAATTTTACGTGGACGGCGGTCTTCTGGACAACTATTCCATCAAAACCTTCGACAAAGAGCTTTTTGTGGACGACAAGATACGGAATATCCGCCGCACCGACTATTACGATAAAATCAACAAGAGAAAGAGCTTGAAGACACTACTTGATGGCAACCAATATATCTACAACAAGGAGACGCTGGGATTCCGTCTGGATGCCAAGGAAGACATCACGATGTATCTCAATCACAAGGCCACCATTCGCAACAAAATCACCAGCTTCTTCACCTATTCTAAAGCATTGGTAACCACACTCATCGATTTCCAAGACAACGTCCACCTGCACAGCGACGACTGGCAGCGCACGATCTATATCGATACTCTCGGTGTCCGCGCCATCGACTTCGACATCTCCGACATCAAGAAACAGAAACTCGTGGAATCAGGCCGCAAATATACCGAAGAGTACCTCAAGTGGTATAACGGCGACGAGGATAAGGCGAATAAATAGAGACGATGGATATGGAAATGAAAAAAATCGAGAGCTTCCTTGTGGATGCAGCTTCTTATCAGCATCATCGGAACCGCCATCGGCGTGGGTTTGACCTTTGCCGTCAGCAACTGGATGGACAACCGCAAAAAGGAGGAGGCGCAGCGGCTGATGGCCATCATGGTGATTCATGACATTGATGAATCGATCAACACTCTGAAAACCTTGAAGGAGAATATGGAGAATGAGTACAATGCGGCCTTGTATGTCCGTGAACATCTTGACCAGCTTGATTCCGTCCCGAATGACACTTTGGACATGGCGCTTTATTTTATTATAGAGACTGAAGAAGAATTCCGTTTCGATAATTCAAAGGAGAAAATCTTCCATAGCAGTCCCGACACATGGCAAAACTTAGGATGCATGAAGTTTATCGACAATGTGCAGTATTGTTATTATAGCCGCCAGGAGTTCCAGGATGTTTATAACAAATCAAGCTTTTGGCAGAAGCCTGTATCCATGAATGAGACAGAAAGGCTGAAAGTTGACAACAGCAACTTGAGTTTGGACGAATATTTTGAACAATATCGTGCAATAGAACGGGAATTTATAAAGGAGAAATTCAAGGAAGAGTCTGTCTCCTATTTTGTTTCCGCTACGCCCAGCAAGTTAGGTGTCATCAAGGATTATATAAAATACTGGAGTCGGGTGAACGACGAGAATAAATTCCTGATGAGCATCACCGATGATGAAATGGAAAGCTATGTGAACAGCATCAATACAAACGGTATTGCAGTGACAGAAAAGGGTCTGATCGGGACATGGAGCTCGTCTTCATCGATGGACGAAATAAACCAATTTGAATTCCTGAAAGACCACACTTATTCATTCGTTTATAATAAAACAATTACGGCAAATATCAATTTCTCACAAGGAAAGCTGAATACGATCTTTAAAGAAACCGGAACATGGGAATTGGAAGGGGACACGTTGATTACAATCCCTGACAGCGTTGATCTTGAAGTGGATGCCAGTAAGATGACCGTCCAGCCGGAAAGACAAGAGATGTTGGACCGTTGGGTTCAGAATTATAAGGAAAAGTATCTATCAGCCTCTAAGAAGAATATCAAGGAGGGCGGTGTCCGGAGAGCATGGCATGCCCGTCTTGATGCATCGCGCGACAAGATGGAACTAAAAGTGGGCGAAAGTACTGTGTATTACAAGCGGGAGAAATGAGGGTTGTGTTGTTTTGGAGATGAGGTAGAGACGCAAAATTTTGCGTCTCTACAACTTCCGTGAAACCACGAAAGCAAGGTATATGACCGAAGCGTAAAGGATGGGCGCTATAACCACTAATGCATTCGCCATATAATCGAAAAAAGGAGAATGGTTGAATACCAAACAATTGTATATTGGTGCGGCCGGAAGCGTGCAGAGAAGCAATGTGTATGAAAATACAGACTGCTCTGTGAGCTCCCAGAGTATCGCACCCGAAACGCCAACGATCAACAATGCTATAGGGAAAGCGTACATCCAGCCGCTTTTTCGCCTTTTACTCAACACCAGGGCAGGTCCAATACCACAAATCAGGGCAGTCATTATGCCCATGGTCATAAAAATAACGCCAGCCATGAGAAGCGATCCTCCGTCGTCTGTCAGCATGCTCCACTTGGTTGTCAGAAGCAAGATGAAAAACGCCAAGATGTTAAGCACTGCATAAAAGAGCACGAACGTTCCGAAAAACGATTTTGCTTGGCTGTTTGAGGTATCAACACTTTCCATTTTCTATTTGGTTTTATTGTTGTTACTTTGGGTGAATATGAACACAGAGGTAACAACGCTGGGCGGCGGAAAAAATTGTAACTCTTTTTGATAAAAAAGAAACACGGCTATAAAGCCATTTCCTTCCACTTCTCCGGGATTCGGAACGTTTTGATGCCATCAGAGACCTCGTTGTCCATAACTGCTCTAAGAAATCTGGGAAGGTTGTTTTTCATCAAGACAGGCTTACTTCTATGATGCAATAGATTGTCTTTGATGTCATTGCTATAGTTTGTTGGGGGAAAATACACTTTGATTCCCTTTTGAGGAAATAGTCGCTGAATGTGTTCCAAAGGAGGAATAAGGTCGCTGTCGGCACTTACCAACGCCACTGTGTCCGTTTTGTCTTCCATGCAATCGGCCAACATCCTTACGGAGATATTCACATCAGTTTTCTTTTCCTCAGGCTTCGAAATAGACATGTTACAATATGGACATATGAAGCTTTTATCCATATACTTTCCACGTACAATTTCAAATTTCTCCCCATTGATTAGCTTGTTTGCATTGAGGAACGAACTTTGACGGCTGTTTTTAGCCGGATTCATCGGGCTGGCGGTAAAATAAACGACTTTCTCGAGTATTTGGTCTTCCCCAAGAAAACTTTCGCACAACTTTACAACATCAATCCAGTAGCATTTGCCCCAATTCCTGTCAATGCTGCGCGCCCGTTTGATTCCAAAATAGAAATTGAATCCGTCAATGTAGAATGTAACTCTTTTTGTCATAACATGGTGATTAAAAAAAGCCACTAAAAAGTGGCCCGTGTCCTTACAAGAAAGTAAGGCGTTGCGTTTACGCGGCAAAAATACAAAAATTTTGATATGTTTTTCTTTTTGATGAAAAAAAAAGAGACGCAGCTCCCGCCACGTCTCTTCGTTTTTCTGCGACGCTTGGAAGCGTCGGCTACTTCCTCACTTTCTTCACAAACTCCTCCACTTCCGGCACGCCGCCTTGATAGACGAGATAGCCGTCGTAGGGCTCGCGCTTGGTGATTTCATCGTTGATGGGAGTGAGCATCAGCTTCTTCACATCCTCGCGTTTCTGGCCGCTCTCTTTGGTCAATCCCAACGCCCAGCCGAGTTTGATGTAGGAACTTTCCGCCAGCATGTTGTCGGCGGGGATGATGCCGCGCGCCATCATGTCGCGACCAGTGTCATAGACGAACATGTGGGTGTAGCCCCAAATGGTCTGCACGCTCATGTACTGGTGCACACCGGCATCCGTGGCGCGTTGGATAGCCTCGAACATGCCCTTGTTGACGTGGCCTAAACCGGTGCCGTTCCATACGATGCCCTTGTACCCGTTGTCAACCAAGGCATCCAACACATCGGGTTTCATGCCCGGATAATAGTAGAGGATGGCCACGCGGTCATCGAAAGTGGGCACAATGCGGGTGACGTTCGGGTCGTTGAGAGCTAAGCTATGCTTGTAGTCCTCATAATTGGTGATGACCTCCACTTTGCGATGCTGTTCGCCTCTTCTGCGGTGGTTATAGACCTCCTTGATGGGTTGTACTCCGTCCTTGCGGTTCACTGTGGCTAACGGTGTGTCGCCGATGGTGCGGAACGTGGAACGATAGGAGCTGTGCATCTTGCGCACGCGGGTACCGCGGTGCAGGAAACCATAGTCGTCGCTGGTGGGGCCAAACATGCAGACCATCACCTCAGCGATGTCACCGTGGCCGGCAGCGGTCATGGCGTGCATGAGGTTCAAGGCCGCGTCGGAACTCGGACGGTCGGAACTTCTCTGCGAACCAACCAACACCACTGGCATCGGAAGGTTCTGACACATGTAGGTCAGTGCGGTGGCGGTGTGCGCCAACGTGTCTGTACCGTGACCGATGACGATGCCTTCGATGCCGGCCTTGATTTCGTCACCGATTTTCTTCGCCAATGCGATGTACTCTTTCGGAGACATGTTCTCGGAGAAGACGGCAAACACCTTCTCTGTTTCCAAATTGCAGATGTCGGCCAGCTCAGGAACCGCGCCATACAACTCGCCAGGCGAGAAGGCCGGAATCACCGCGCCGGTACGGTAGTCGAGGCGGGAGGCAATGGTGCCGCCGGTGCCCAGCAGCTTCACATGCGGCAATCCCGGGGTGTAGGGGAACGCCTTCTCCGGAATCTTGAAGACGGGCTGCGGGTCGCGCTCGCCCTTCATGTCAGTGATCGTCTCGATGTCGATGCCGATGTTGTAGCCAGTGGCCACCTTCATCACGATGTGGATGTCGTCGGTGTTCTCGGCACGGGGCAGGATTTTGCCCGAGAAGTGTCCGCGGGTGGTCTCCACTTCGGCTTTGTCCCACACGTGAACGTCGTATTTTTTGAGCATTTCCAGTGCTCTGCCTTTATATCCTTGGAATGTGACTTTATCGTTATTTTCTTCCATATTTTTTTGTTTTTTGTTGTTTCCCAGGGTTCGCTGCGCTCACCCTGGGTTGACACGTGTCGGGCTTGCAGCCCTCTTGGAATTGTATTTGTTAATTATGATGGGCTAATTCGGTGAAAGCGGCGTTGCCGACGGCATGTTGACGGGCACAGCCGAGGATGTAGTTGCGTTTGTCCTCGTCGGTGGTGCGTTTGCGGCGCGGCCGGAAGACTTCGGCCATGATGCCCATGCTGTCTTCAATCTCCTCCTTCGTCATCTTCCGGTAACCGGTGAGTTCTAGCAATTCTGCAAAATCGGCAGCTGAGTGCGCGAACATCAGCTTCAGCAAGTCGGGCGCAATGGCCTTGTCGAGACCTTCCGTCTTAAGGAAGGCAAACATGTCATAAATCCTGTCTGCATAGAACGGGATGTTGCCGTACTGGCCATGCAGGTGTTTGAGTCTATGACCGAAGAAGGTGCCGAGATATTTCGGGCAGACGCCAAGTTCGGTGGTGATTTTCTTGATGAGAGGGAAGAAGTTGTGCGTGAAGATGTACTTGAAACAGTCTTCAGGCACTCCCCAGGCAATCATCTGCGCGTAGCGATCGGAGACGGCATCAGGGATGTTCTTGCGCAAATTCTCGATGTATTCGTTGGTCAACGGGATGGGCGCGGAATCGGTGTCGGGGTACATGCGGTCGGCACCGGGTAGCACGCGCTCGAAAATGGTGGTGCCGTCAGGCAGGGCCTTGCGGGTCTCCTGCGGCACACCGTCGAAGGCCATCAACGCACGCTCCTCAATGACTTCCAGGGCGGTTTTCACGTCGTCCGCGGGTGCCCAAAAGATTATCTGAGCGTCGTTGTCGCCGGCGTTCAACGCTTTGGCGGCCTTTTCGAAGACGCTGCGGCTCACCACGTCCTCAAGATCCTCGCTGGTAGCCATGTTCGGACGTTCGAGGCAGGCGATGACTTTCAGTCTGTCGGCGAAATCACAGTAGAAGGGATGGCCGGGTTGGGTGAAGTGGGAAAGCAAGCCTGCAAACTGCGGCAGGTTGACGGCATAGACCTTCGCACCGCCCTTAATGGCGTCGGTGATGGGGTCGAAATAGAAATGGAACTGCTTGGGATCCAGTTCAATATAGCTCATTTTCCAATCGTCTTTGCTGATGCGGGCTTTCAATTTGTCGCGGATGGCGAGCAGTGCCCACTGACGGAAACACTCCACGTGAGTGACCTCCGGAATCCATTTGGTGTGGGCCACGCCCTTCACCTCGATGCGGGTGCCGCCGGTGCAACTCACGTTCACATCCTCGCGGCCCGCGCCGATACCCGTGCGCACGCGACCCGTGCTGCGGTTCAGGAAGCGGATGTAGTTACAAGCCTCCTCCACCTCGTCAGGATTCACCATCTCAGGGTAGGTCACCGTCTCGATGAGCGGCATGCCCAAACGGTCGGTGCGATAGACGCGGGTGTGACCGATGTCGGAGACCTCGCGGCATGCATCCTCCTCCACGCTGAGCTGGATGAGGCGCACCTTCTTGTTGCGCAGCTGTATTTCACCATCAATACCGAGGATGGCGGTTCTTTGGAAACCGGTCGGGATGGAACCGTCGAGGTATTGTTTACGGGTGATGTGCACCTCGCCCACGATCTTCAGCTTGGAAGCGAGGGCAATTTCGAGGGCATATTGCAGAGCCTCTGGATTGATGGGGAACGGCGGGGTGTCATCGACTTCGTAGGTGCACGCTGTGCGGTGCGCGATGCGATAGATGATGTTCTTGCGCGTCTTGAACTCCATGAGTGCCGTGCCGTCGTATTCGCCCATCTCGGAAAGGGTGGGACGCATGTGGCGCAGCAGCTCTGCATCGTATTGGTCCGGTTTTTGGAAGATGCCGGCGGGGCAGCGGCAGAAGAGTTTCTCCTTGGTGGCTAACTGCTGGTGGACCTCCAGACCCGACATGAACCCGATGCGGTCGTAGTCGGCCTGCGTGGCCTGCTTGCGGTCAACATAGCCGATGGCTTTTCTGCTGGCCTCGTAATTTTCTTGTGGATTGATCGTTTGCATTCTTGTCCTTATTTGTTAATTATTATCGTTCATCTATCGCCCCCACACTGCGCTTCGCTTATGCGGATGTCCCCATATTGCGCTTCGCTCTTACGCGGATGTCCCCATATTGCGCTTCGCTTATATGGGGTTAATTGCACTTCGTGCGTCTTGTCCCTCCGGGACTGCTCAAGGAATGGGATTATACTACTCCCTCTTCCCTACTCTCTAAAACAATCGGCAAAAATAGAAAAAAAATTATTTACGTGCAAGAAAAAAATCATCACGCATTAACGGATTTCCAAGATTATCATCCGCATCTCGCCCTGCGGGGTGTTGAAAACCACTTCCTCCCCTACTTTCTTATTCATCAGCACTTTGCTAAGCGGCGAGATAAAAGAAATCTTCCCTTTCATGATATTAGCTTCATCAACGCCCACAATCCGATATTCTGCTATCTGATTGTTTCTTAGGTTTTTGAATTTGATAGTCGCGCCGAAAGCCACATCGTGTTGCCGCTGCGGGTCGTAGTCGAGCACACGGGCGCTATGAATGCGTTCCTCCAGCAGACGGAGTTTGCCTGTCAAATAGTTGTTGTTCACACGGGCGTCGTTATTGTCAACGCCTTCATACTGCTTGCGTTCGCGCAGAATCTCCTCGCGCTCGGCCTTCAGTTCCTCCAGCCCTGCGCTGGTAACGAAATTTTCCACTCCGGGTGGCAGGAACGCCCTCGGTGTCAGCATCGGGACCTCCTCTTGGTCGCCCTCTTTCACAAAACCTCTGCTCATAATCGGTGATTTTAGGCGGCAAAGATAATATTTTTTACTTTGACTTTGAACTTTGACTTTGGACTTTGACTTTCGCGACATGGTCAATGTATTTGTCAAAGTCAACGTCAAATTTCGTATCTTCGCGGCGTTTTTGTTATGAAACTGCAAGAATTAAAAAACAGATACTACAATATTGAATCTGAGGCACTTGCAAAGTCATTGGACGCAAATGTCTCTGGTTCGGTTTTTGCCATAAACGGAGTGAAAGGCTCCGCACTTGCCTTCATTGCGGCGCAAACCGTGGAGAGAAGCACCGCCACACAGCTGTTCGTGTTCCGCGACAGTGAGGAGGCCGCCTTCTTCTACAGCGACATGGAGATGTTGCTCAACGACCGCAACAACACGCTGCAGGACAAGCGGGTGCTCTACCTTCCGTCGTCCTACAAACGCAACAGCCGTTGGAGCGAGACAGACTCCTCGAACGTGAAACTCCGCGCCGAGATCCTCCACAAGCTGTCGATGCCCGACGCGCAGCCGCTCATCCTCGTCTCCTACCCCGAAGGCGTGGCGGAAACCGTTGTCACCCAAGACTATATCGACCGGAAATCCTTCTCCGTGAAGCGCGGCGAAGAGATGCTCACCGACGACTTCCTCAACAAGCTCTATGAACTGGAGTACCTGCCCGAGGACTTCGTCTATGAACCCGGACAGTTCGCGTGGCGCGGCAACATCTTCGACATCTTCTCTTACTCCGAGGAATATCCCATCCGTATCGAGTTCGAAGGCGACCGCATCGACTCCATCCGTTTCTTCAACCCCGAGACGCAACTCTCTGTGCGTGAAGCGGATCAGATTTACATCATGACCCCTATCGAGCAGAAAGAGTCCGACGGCGGTGACCGCGTGCCACTCTTTTCCGTCTTGCCCGAAAACACGGTTGTCTGGCAGATGCACGCCGCTAACATCGCCTCCACCATCCACACCACATACCAGGATATTGTTGACAATGAATATTTCGCATCCGATGAAATCCCTGTCATCAACAAAAAAAACTTCCTGAAGGAGACCGGACGTTTCGCCCGCGTATATGTGAATACCCGCGAGGTGACCGAACCGGCCTTCAGCATTGATTTCGAGATGGAACCGCAGCACGATTTCGACAAGAGTTACGACTATCTGCTGCTGGAATGGATTGATAATCTGGAACATGGCATCCAGAACTTCTTCCTGTCGGAGACACAATCGCAGCTCGACCGCCTCTACAAGGTGATGCTCGACATTCTCGACAAATACAACCGTCAGAACGAGGCCAACTTCAAGATCGAGCAGCTCTACACGCCGCTTCGCGAGGTGCTTCACGAAGGCTTCACCGACAAGAGCCACCGCATCGCGCTCTACACCGACCACCAGTTCTGGAACAAGTTCCAACGCATGGTTTTGCGCGACCGCTACAAGAAGAGCGAGGCGCTGACACTCAGGGAGATATACGACCTGCAGCCTGGTGACTACGTCACCCATATCGACCATGGCATCGGTGTTTATGAAGGTTTGCAGAAAATGCAGATGGGCGACAGCACGCAGGAGGTCATCAAAATCAGCTACAAAGACGGCG
>CAMKLG010000020.1 GCA_946413585.1 uncultured Bacteroidales bacterium | reverse complement strand
ACGAAACGTTTCGTGAAAAAATAGTTTAGAGTTTAAGGTTTAAGGTTTAGAGATTGCCCTTAAACTCTAAACCTTAAACCTTAACCCTTAAACCCTCAACCTTAAATCAAGCAAAGGCCGTTCCGGAATTTCGGGGCGGCCTTTTTTAGTAGAAGAAAACCGAACTTTTTGCCAAATAATAAGGGGTATTTGTTAATCTTTGGCAGGTAATAAAAAAAGTATATTTGCGGGCTGGAAACAGCATGAAAGAAGAGAGAGATAAACTTAAATTTATAGTATTATGAAACAGTTTTTACAATTGACAATGATTTGCCTGATGGCAGTGTTTGGCAGTTTGCCACGTGCGCAGGCGCAGACGATTTGGGATGGTACTGCGGACATTTCGTGGTACGATGCGACCCAAACCTCATTCGACATTTCCACGCCGGAGCAACTGGCGGGGGTGGCGGCATTGATGACCAGCCAGACCACCAACTTTTCGGGGGTTACCTTGAATCTGACGGCGGACATTTGGTTGAATGCGGACAACGACTCCACCTACAATTGGATTCCCATCGGTGGGGATGCGACGGCCGACCAAGAGGCCACCAACAATTCTTCCGCATACGCCTTCTCGGGCACCTTCAATGGGCACGGCCACATCATCTATAACCTGTATTGTGAAAAAACGGCCTATTTCCAGGCGGGTCTGTTCGGGTGTGTGCAATATCCTTGCACCATTGATTCTTTGGTGTTGGTGAATCCAGTTGTGAAGGCCAAAGGTATGTCTGGCACTTTGATTGGATACACGCTGAACAGCGGTAATGTGTATGTCTCCAATTGTATGGCTATTAACTGCCGTGTGGTTGCCACTGGCGGTAATAACAATGGTGGTTTGCTTGGCGGAAACTGGCAAATGGAGTATGGTTCTTACTGGACCTATTTCACGAATTGTGCCGTAACTGGATATTTGTCTGGTAAATATATCGGTGGTATAGCAGGTAATTCGCAAAAGGTCAATACTACCAATGTTTATTTTGCAGGCACGATTGACCCAGTGCCAGATGGCAGCACCATGAAGTATGGCGGTGTCCTCGCTCATGCCGACAACGGAAAGTTCAGTCTCAACAACTCTTACAGTGATGTCTCTACTACCTATAGCTCAGGAAAGAGTGCTACAGTGTTGTCTGATGAAAATATGCAAACGGAAAGCTTTGTTGCCGCGTTGGGCAGTGCCTTCAAGATGGATGTGGGTATTAACAATGGCTTCCCGGTTCTCGCGTTTGTCCCGGGTATTTCCCCTGCGGCGATTACGATCTGCCAGAACGAGTCTGTGACGTTGACGGCGGTAGGTTATGATTCTTATTTGTGGAATACGGGCGAAACGACCGAAAGCATTGTCGTGAATCCTTCCGCGACCACGACTTATACGGTGGTGGGTACGGCAAACGGTGTGAGTGTCACGCATTCAGCCACGGTGACCACCCTCCAACAGACACCCGTTACCGCCACGGTGGCCGCCTCCTCGGACGGCCAGGTGCATGGCACGGTGACCCCGGAAACGACTACCGTGCCTTGTGGTAGTGGCGACGAGGTGACGTTGACGGTCTATCCGGACGATGGTTGGCGCGTGGCGAGTGTCTATGTGAATGATTCGTTAGTTTATGGAGAGTTCACTTACGGTACCACACCCATTGTGGTGACCTCTGTGGGCCTTTCTACCAACGTGGTAATCAATCTCACGGATGCCCTCACGTGCACGCATGTGCACAACCTTGCCGTCTCCAATATCAATGGTACTAATGCCACGGTGACCTGGACGGCTCATGACAATGGTGAACTTTCTGAATACCATGTTGTTATGCGTGAGGTTGCTACGGAAGCCGAATGGGAATACACCACTCAGGATCTCAGCTACATGTTGACAGGCTTGTCGGAGAATACAGCCTATAGAGTGGGTGTATATACCGTCTGTACAGATGGTTACGGCAGTGATACAGTGTATAAGAACTTCGTCACGCCGTGTAATTCACCGATTCCCGTAACGGTAGGAGAGGGGACAGCCAGCACGCAAGGCAACTATTTCCCGACTCAAACCTATTACAACTACTCTTACACTCAGCAAATTATCCCTGCTTCGCAGCTGAATAATGAAGCTCAGGATTTTAGTGCCATCGCTTTCCAATACTTCTTGTCCACCTCTTTGACGCGCAATTTGGACATTTATCTGGCTCATGTGCCCGATTCACTGAACTTGTCCGCGGGCTGGATACTTCCGTCCGATGAAAATGGCATTACCTTCACGCAAGTCTATTCTGGACAAACGGCGTTGAACAATTCCGGTACGGATTACTGGTTTGAACTCCTGTTCAACCAGAACTTCTCTTATAACGGTACCGACAACATCCTTGTGGCCGTGTTGGATCACACGGGTTCTTACTCCAACAGTAGCAACAAGTTCTACACGCACAGTGATGCGAATACGACCAATATGTCACGTTATGTGTATCGTGATGCTTCCACCTACGACCCGTTTAATCCGGACGTGAGTGGTACGGCTTCCAGCAATGTGAACAATATCCGTTTCATCTATTGCGACATGAGCAGCTGTATTCGTCCGAATACATTGGTTGTGGGCAATGTGGATGCTTACTCTGCCGAGATTTCATGGTTCAACCCCAATTCCACACAGAATGCCGAGGTTGAGTACAGAGCTGCAGGTGAAGAAGACTGGATTCTTTCGGGTATGGTCACGGGTTCTACTTATACGATTTACGGTTTGGATGCCAACACGGTGTATCAAGTGCGTGTGCGTGCCATCTGTGGCAACAACGAAGAGAGCATTCCGACGGAGGCTGTGAGCTTCCGCACTGAGTGCGAACCCATTATGGATCTTCCTTATGTTCAGAATTTTGACGGTGACGATAACTATGGTTCAGGCGAAGATGCCTACATCTATTGCTGGGATCGCTATACCAACAATGCTAGCAGTCCAGTATATTATAGTACAAGTTCTTCCGCGCACTCTTTGTCGGGTATGTTGAGGTTTGATGACGGTTCTGGTGTTGTGAATATCGCCATCATGCCGAAAGTAGATGAAAGTATCAGCTTGAGCGAATTGGAGATTTCCTTCTGGGTGAAAAACACTTCCGCTTCCTCCACGGCTATCCTTGAACTTGGCGTGATGACCGACAAAAATGATCCTTCTACTTTCGAAACGCTCGACACCATTCATCCTCAAGTGGTGAATCAATACAATCTAATTGAATATTCTATGGAAAACTACATGGGTTATGGCCAGTATGTTGCTTTCCGTGTCAGTAATGGCAATGCTGGTCACAACTTCCGTTTGGATGATGTGACGTTGGATTACATTCCAGTGTGCGCTCACCCTGTGGATTTGGTGGTGGATGAAACCACTTCCGAAACGGTGACCGTTCATTGGTCTGAAGTCGGTACTGCAACGGGTTGGTTTGTGGAATATGGTCCGATGGGCTTTGAACCCGGTGAAGGCACGCTTGAAACGGCCAACGATACGACTTACACCGTCACTGGTTTGAACCCGAACACGGAATATGATCTCTATGTATGGTCTGACTGCGGCGTTGGATTCGTCAGCACGTCGATCAGCACCTCCTTCCGCACCGAATGTGGTCCGATTGTGGAACTGCCTTATTCTGAAGATTTTGAGACGGGAATCTATTCCACTTCTCAAGACAACTACATCCTTTGTTGGAGCCGTTTCGCTTCCAATCCGGCGCACTATGTCTATGTTCCCAACAATTCGTATGCCCACAGCGGCACGCACTTCCTGGATTTCCATCATACCACCGACTGCTACAACATCGCCATCGCGCCTGAGTTGGATCAGAGTCTAAACGTGAGCCAGTTGATGGTGAACTTCTGGGCTTGCAGAACAGGTTCTTCTGGTACGTTGGAAGTGGGTGTGATGACCGACAAGGATGACGATACCACCTTCGAGCCGATCGACACCATCGACCTTTCCGCGATGAATACTTACGCATACGCTGAGCAGTTTGTGAGCCTCAGCAGCTACCAAGGCACGGGCAAGTATGTCGCTTTCCGTGTCTCCTACGCTTCGAGCTGTGGATTTTACATTGACGATGTGGTGATTGACTACGAGCCGGCTTGCTCGCCGATCAATGATCTGGAAGTTTCCGACATTTCAACCTCTTCTGCCCTCTTCTCTTGGACAGACGGTCCTTTCGGAACGGTGGATAGCTACACGCTCGAATATGCCGAGAGTGGCACGGAGGCATGGACTACTGTGAATAATATCGCGGCATCTCCCTATCTGTTAGGAGGTTTGGATTACGCTACTTACTATGATGTGCGCGTGCGCCCGAACTGCGACAATGCTTCTGCTGGCGACTGGCAGATGGTGACTTTCCGTACTAACTGTTTGGTGGGCGGCGATGTGACCATCGGAGAAGGTACTGCTACGAATAACTACTTGCCTTCCTACGGCTTATACAACTATTCTTATACGCAGCAGCTTTTCTTCTCTGAAGAGATGGGGGCGCCGAGAAATATTGAATCGGTGACGTTCGATATGGCAAACTACTCCGTGAACCGTACCTATAAGATTTACATGATGCACACTTCTGCTACCAGCGCTTCCGATTGGATCGACGCTTCTGCTGCAGAATTGGTGTTTGATACGGCACAACAGCTGCATGCCGGGCTGAATACCTTCGAATTCTCCACCCCGTTTTATTACAATGGCACAGACAACTTGCTGTTGATTGTGTTGGATATGACAGGCAGTTGGCAATCGGGCAACACGTGGCGCACGCATACGGCTCCGTTCACGGCTTCCCGCTACATCTATCAGGATGCCAGCGCGTACAGCACCTCATCCACGCCTTCCAGTGGCACGTCAGGTACCACCACATCTCGCAACAACGTGATCTTTGGTTCTCCTTGCGACAACACCACGACTTGTGTGGCTCCGAATATGAACATCACCGCCATTACCAGCAATAGTGCCACGGTGAACTGGGTGGCTGGATATCAGGAATCGGCATGGGAGATGGCGTATCGCCCGCTCTCTGATACCAACTGGATCAGCATGGGCACGGTCACTTCCATGTCGGAGGTGATTACCGGTTTGAATGGCAACACCGCCTACAAAGTGCGTATGCGCTCTATCTGTGATGGCGATTTCAGCTACTGGACTGAGGCGAATTTCACCACTGCTTGCGGTGCTTATACTGTGACGGAGGATAACCCGTGGACTGAAGATTTCGAGGGTTACGCCAGTGCTTCGTTAGTGTGTTGGGAAACGCCTGTCGTTTATACAAGCGGCAGCAGTTTCTATCCCTACGTCCTCAGAAATTATGGCGAAGCTGCCCATTCCGGCGGCAACACCGTCGAATTCAAGGGTTACACCAACATGCTGGTGTTGCCTGAGTTCACCAACGATATCCACGAGTTGCGTATGTCCTTCTGGGCTACGAAATTCGGCTCTGGCACCACCAACGCCATTGTCGGTGTGATTACAGACATCAGCGACACCTCCACTTTCGAACCGCTGATGGATGCCGGTGTTCCGGGTGATCGCGGTTCCTCTTCCGGTGGCAACGGCGCTTTCATGGGTCCGTTCAACTTCAGCGGCGTGCAAGCTGCTTCCGGCAGAATCGCCCTTCTCTACACGGGTTCCAATACCTCTTCTGGCTGGAACATGGACGATTTCATCGTGGAGATTATCCCCGACTGCTCTGCCCCCGATGCCAACTCTGTTACAGTCGATAATGTGGTTGACAACAGTGCTGAGGTCTCCTTCACCGACGGTGATGTCAGTCACAACGCGTGGGTGGTCTATTATCGCCCTGTTGGATCTGAAAATGCTTGGAGTAGCCAAAATGTGACCTCTACTACTGGAAATGTGATTTCAGGCCTTACCGCTAATACCACCTACGAAGTGTATGTGGTGACCCTGTGTAATGGCGTTCCTGGTGACGATCAGACGATGACGGTTACTTTTACCACCACGACGCTCCCGACTACGCTGCCTTATACCACTGATTTCGAGGATGCCACCGACAACATCCAATGGGGCATTCTCAATGGCACGCAAACCAACAAATGGTACATCGGAGCACCTACGAATGCTGGCAGCGACGTGAACACCACCATCGGCGGTGCCAACGGCCTGTACATCTCCAATGACGGTGGTGCATCGAACACCTACCAAGGCAGCGAATCCCGCGTGTATGCGTATCGCGACGTGTTAGTTCCCGACGGTACTACCGAACTGTTGCTCTCCTTCGACTGGAAAGCACAAGGCGGGCTGTACAACTATGAATTCCTGCGTGTCTATTGGTTGGATCCTGCTGTGGTGACGCTCACTCCGGGCAGCAATCCTCCGACGGTGAATGGAGTCAACCACGATGCCGCCGCCCAGCCCGGCAACTATGGTCCTAACCACACGGAACACTGGCTGTCGCAGCATAATACGTGGCAGCACCAGGAGATGGTGATTTCCGCTGACCAATTCACGGAAATGGGCAATGGAGACAGAATTTACCGTTTGGTTTTCCACTGGAGAAATACCAGCTATAACAACAATCCGCCGGCAGCCGTGGATAATATTGAGTTGCGCGCCATCACCTGTGCTACGCCGCTCGACCTCTTTGTGAGTAATATAGACGATCACAACGCTACGGTCTATTGGACTGGCAGTGCTGATTCATACGGTGTCACCATCACTTCTGCGACGGGTACGGATTACCAGACGACCAGCGGCAACTCCTTGACATTGACGGGGTTGACCCCCAATACCTCATATCAAGTGGCCGTGAGGGCGTTCTGCGGTACAGACTCTTCGATGCTCTCACAACCGATCACTTTCACCACGGCGGAGGCTGCACCTCTCAATGAACCGACGGTCACCACCGACGCCGCGTCGGATATCACGCAAACCACGGCGAAGTTGAACGGTACAATCAGCAACCCTGACAACGTGACCATTAACACGCAAGGTTTCGAATGGAAAGCCACCAACGGCGGTACTTACACGGGCGTAGTGGCTTCTGGCAACCCGATGAGCCACACCCTTACCGGACTGTCACCCAATATGAGCGTCACCTATCGTGCGTTCGTGGTCACCGCTAACGGTCCTCACTATGGTCAGGAAGTGACCTTCACGACGCTACCTGGCGACACCCCCGAACCGTGTGATGTGCCTACAGGCTTGACTGCTACGGATATTCAATCGGAAAGTATCACGGTTGGTTGGGATAATGCTCCTGTGTTGAGATGGAACCTGAAATATACTCCTCAAGGCGGTACTTCAACCACCGTCATCGCTTCTACGAACTCCTACACGATTTCCAACCTCACTCCGGAGACCGCGTATGAGATCCAAGTGCAAGCTGTCTGTGAGGAAGGCGACGAGAGCGAATGGTCCGCACCGATTAGTGTGACTACGCTCGTGGGTGTTAACAGCTACCTCGAAAGCAACGTGACCCTCTACCCGAACCCCGCCAAGGAATTTGTTGATGTGCGAGTTGACGGTGCCGTGAACGTTAGGGGAATGGAATTTTACGACGTTTATGGTAAATTGATCAACACGGTTAACGTGATCGACAACATGACCCGCATCAACGTTTCCGGTCTGGCCAACGGCATGTATTTCGTGCGCGTGAAGACCGACCAGGGTATGGTGACGAAGCGATTTGTGAAAAAATAGTTTAGAGTTTAAGGTTTAAGGTTGAGGGTTTAAGGTTTAGAGATTACCCTTAAACTCTAAACTCTAAACCCTCAACCTTAAACCTTAAATCAAGCAAAGGTCGTTCCGGATTTCTGGGGCGGCCTTTTTTATAGTGTATTTTTTATAGTGAATGTAGGGATATTTTTTGTACTTTTACTGCCTGCAGTTTAGCAAGAAGATAAGTCTTTAACTTGTTGATTTTTAGCAATGTAAGAAAAGACTTACGCACTTGATGCGCTCGTGATGTGCGCTTCTGTTGCGCTTTTGGGCACTCGGGAGGCCTCTTTAGGATATGGAGCATTCACGTTGTTCTTCGGTGGCTTGTTGCCTCTTTCGTAAAAAAAATAAAAAAATAAAGAGATGAAAAAATTATTGTCTGTATTGATTTTATTGGCAGTGTTCATACGTGTGACACCGATGCAGGTGTCGGCTCTTCCCGTGATGAACATGGTGCTCAACGCTTGCGACAGCATTGTGGTGACCGACACGAACCATTATATGGCGACATTTGACGACGGTGTGGATTGTTGGAACCTCACTAGCGGCACCTCGAATTGGACTCATAATCCTTTCGGATATATCTATCACCAATTCGGCAACTACACCTGTCATGCCATCTCCCCGATTCTTGACATCAGCGCAGTGACGAATCCCTATCTCAGCTTTTACCAGATGCGTCCAGATTATGAGGGGAGCGGCGTTGGGGATCAGCTTTCCATCTATTATCGCAATATGAGTGCGGGTGCAGACTCTTCGTGGATTCTGCTCAGAACTTATACGGACAATATCAACTCTTGGAAGAAAGACTCTTTGCAACTGCCTGAAGGATTGACTCGTATTCAGTTGAGATTCACAGCTATAGGTATGGGCACTGTTGCCAACGGTTGTCGTTTGGACAATGTGAGCATCCATAATGTCCAGCATTATTGTCTCCCGGTAGAGCAGTTGACGGTTCTTAACGTGACGGACGGAGCCGTTGACCTTTCTTGGTTCGGTATAAGCGAAGGCGGATACATTGTCAGATATAAGTCAGAGGACGATACCATCTGGAGATATACAGACACCACTGAAAACATGACTGTTCACATTCACCATTTGTCGCCGTTAACCCATTACACGGCCGAGGTGTCAGCAGTTTGTGATACAATGCTTTACGTGGCTGTGGATTTTACCACGACGATGCATGCGGTGAATCTGCCGTACTCCACGAACTTCTCTTCCATTACCGAAGGGGAGTGGGAGTTGATTAATGGAACTTGTCACAATCAATGGAAGATAGGCAATCCTGCTAACCTTCCGACTACCAGCGCGTTGTTTGTCACTTCTGACGGTGCGAATGCTATATACGACAGTGCTCAATTTTCAGTGGTTTCTGCTAGAAAAATCTTCAATACAAGCAATTCTGAAATTATCCGACTCTCTTTTGATGTGCAAATTGGCGGAGAAAGCTATTTCGATTTCTTGAAGGTGTTTGTGGCCCCTGCCGATGTGCAATATTCTGCCGCTACCTATCCTGTCAACTATGCAAAATACAATTACTCGGTCAATGCTTTTGATTTCAGCGAGTATATTGGCCAAACCGGTTCTCCGGCTTATCCATATAAGTTGAATTTGACCAATGGCGTCCTCCATGTGGAAGACAATCTGGTCAATCCGGTGCCTGGCGGACAAATTCAGGTTGTTTTCTTGTGGAAGAATGACGAGACGACAGGAACGCCGCCGAGTGTGGCGGTCTCGAATGTACATGTTTCCGAGATGCTGTGTGTGACTCCCTCCAACCTGACGGCGGCGATTGTCACTTCGCAATCTGCCACCATCGTTTGGGAATCTTCCGAAGGTGCCGACGGTTATATCTTGCAGTATAAGCCGTCGTCATTGTCCTGGAATGATTCCAGTGTGGTCAGCGTGCATTTGGAGAATCCTTACTTCAGCGTAACAGGAATTCTCACCCCGAACACCGACTATGATGTGCGTGTCGCCACGGATTGCGGGGCAGACACCAGCCTTTGGGCCACCACCACTTTCACCACGATTTGCGGTGTGATGAACGTCACTGACGAGATGCCTTTCGTGGAGAATTTCAGCGTCGCTCCTGTGTGTTGGGATTTGAATGCCGGAGCGGAGGCTTGGCCGTACGATCAATATGCCGGCAACCTTCACCATACGTATGGTTCCTACCATATCAGTGCGATTTCGCCGATTCTGAATATTGCTACGGTGACGAACCCGATGTTGCGTTTCTCGCAGAAACGTCCTGACTATGAAGGTTCTGCCATCGCTGACACGATGTTCGTCTATTACCGTTCTGTGCATGTCACATCAGACACGGCTTGGCACCTTTTGAGAACGTACCCGGAATACATGAACGTCTGGGCTGAGGATTCTCTGATTTTGCCTCACGGTTTGGCCACGATTCAGTTGCGGTTCATGGTGCATGGCGCAGGATATGACGCAGATGGTTGCTATCTGGACAATGTGATGGTTTATAACGGAACTGCTGGTATTTGTCCCCCGGTAGTGCAACTGGCTGCGCAGAATTTGGCAAGCACTTCCGCGTTGGTCACTTGGACCGGTTTCAGCGAGAACGGCTATGATGTCCGTTATAAGGTGGAAGGCGATACTACCTGGATAGAGTGGGGCACTACGAATGATATGGGAGTGCAGATTGACAATCTGATACCGGGGCATCATTATACGGTGGAGGTCTCCTCCATCTGCGATGTCATGGAGTATGCTTCGTTGAATTTTACCACTCCTTTGGTGGCAGATACTTTGCCGTTCTTCACGGACTTCTCGAATGTGGCAGTCGGCGACTGGCAACTGAACAACGGCATTTGTACGAACCAGTGGGTGATCGGCACTCCAAATGCCGCTTCGGACGATCATGCGCTCTTCATCAGTTTTGACGGTAGTCAGGCGCAGTACAATCCTTCTGAATATTCTATCGTTTCTGCCAAAAAGTTGTTCGAGGCGGGTGATGCGGAGTCTTTCTTGCTCTCCTTTGATGTGCAAGTCGGTGGGGAAAGCCATTACGACTATCTGAAGGTCTTCTTGTCTCCCGAAGGCGTGGAGTATCCGGCATCAACGACAGGCACGACATACGCTGCCAGCAACTATAGCACGTATGCGGCAGACTTTAGCGATTTTCTGTATCAAACTGGGAACCAGGATTTTATCTATAAGTTGAATTTGACGGAAGGTAACGTTTTGCATGTGAACTTGGAAATGCCGAATCCAGCTCCCGGCGAGTTGATGCAGTTGGTTTTCCTTTGGAGAAATGACGATGCCACGGGTGTCCAACCCGGTGCGATTATCTCTAACGTGAGCCTTGTGGAGCATATTTGTCGTAAACCGACCGACCTTGTTGCTTCTAATGTGGGAGTCACCACTGCCACTTTGACATGGAATGGCGATGATGACGACGATCTGTATATCCTTCAATACAAGCGTGCTGGACAAAGTTGGGATGCTCCTGGCGTGACTACTGTGCCTGTTACAGGCACGTCATACGTGATCAGTTCTGGACTGATTCAGAATACGGAATATGATGTGCGCGTGGCTACCAATTGCCTGAACGATACCAGCACATGGTGCATGACCTCTTTCACGACCGAGTGCGGTGTTGTGATAGTGACTGACAACGCTCCTTTCGAAGAGGACTTTGTTACCTATCCGACCTGTTGGGATTTGACGAGCGGTTCTTCCCCATGGAGCTATAGTACACATGGCCAGTTCATCTACCATAATTACGGAGATTATACCTGCGATGCCATCTCTCCGGTGCTTGACATCAGTGCGGTGACGAACCCTTACCTCAAATGCTCCCACAGACATCCTGATCATGGCGGTAGTGGTATAACGGACTCTATAAAAGTGTATTACCGCACTTCTCCCACTGCGCCATGGGTGTTGATTCATTCTTGCTCAGGTCCTGTTGTTACCTGGAGCACGGATTCAATGGCTTTGCCCAACCCGACGAGTACTTACCAAATCAAATTCACGGCAATTGGTATGGGTAGTGAAGCCAATGGATGTTCTGTGAATGACATTTTCGTCTATAATCTGATTCAAGAGGAACCTACAGTTGCCACTCTTGGGGTTCAGGATGTCACTCATACATCCGCCGTGCTAGTAGGCGTTATTTCCAATCCTGACAATATGGCTATCCTGTCTCGTGGTTTTGAATGGAGAGCATCGGGTAGCACTTGTACCCAGGTGAGCGCCACGGGTGATACCATGGTGTACAATCTTACCGGTTTGTCACAAAACACCAGCTATAAATTCCGTGCGTTTGTGACTACTGCGAATGGCACAAGTTATGGCAACGAGGTGACGTTTAGGACGTTGGCTCCTTGCGATGCCCCGACGGGCTTGGATGCTGCCCGCTACGAGGATGGAGCTCTTACCATTACTTGGGATGATGCCGATGTGTTGGGTTGGAATCTTCAGTATCGTCATGAGAGTGAAGCTTTCAGTTCTGCAACGTCCACCACGAACAGCTATGTCATACAAGAAGTGTTAGACAATGCGACGTACATTATACGCGTACAAGCGATATGTTCTGACAATGAATTAAGCGAGTGGTCTGATTCTCTGGTTGTGTTGACCAACAGTTTGCCGGAGTATCTGAAGAACAATGTTCTGGTCTATCCGAATCCTGCAAGTGATTATCTGAACATCCAAGTCACCAACGAAGACATCCAAGTCACGAGCATGGAGGTTTATGATGTTTATGGCAAATTGATTGCCGTTGTAAAGGAGAATGACCATTCGTCACAGGCTCGCGTCAATGTCAGCGGGCTGGCTAATGGCATGTATTTTGTCAGAGTGACTACAGAACAGGGCATTTTGACAAAGCCTTTTGTCAAGAAATAGACAGGAAATCAACAATCGAATGTGTATTAGGGTCGCGTTCATGGAAAATGAGCGCGGCCTTTTTTGTTGATTCAAAGTATGTTACAAGGGTATCTGTAATTGTTGATATTGTTGGTTATTTTTTTTCGGAAAATTAGTAAAACCTAAGAAATATTTTTTTATTTTTGCAGGTTCAATGGTATATTAACGGAAAATTATAAACAACCAAACACCATAGACTAATGAAGAAAGTTTATTTATTTCTGCTGTTCATGATGTCGATTTTTTATCGTGGATTTGCCCAAGATGTTATCAACGAGGGCTTTGAAGGTTCTGTTTTCCCGCCGGCGGGCTGGACGACCAGTGCCGTGTCCGACGATCCTGCTTGGACCGGTTGGATGCGTGCAAACACTGCCCACAGCGGCACTTACTCAGCCTTCGTGGAGTGGGCTTCCGATGGTCACGAATCCTACATGATTACCCCGCAGCTTTCCTTGTCAGGGCATAAAGTGCTGTCATTCTGGGTCGCGTCAGATTACGGTTCTTGGGTGGATAATACGACGCTCACGGTGGAAACCTCCACGGCTACCAACGCCATTGAGGATTTCACGGTTTTGCAGACCGTGACGTTACCGACTCAGGATTACCAGTTTGTGAATGTGATCATAGATCTTCTGCCCTATAGTGGTCAGACGCTTTATTTGGCTTTCCATATCCATGATGATTATGGCACGGGTGTCTATTTGGACGATATCCATATCTATGACCTCCCCACCTGCTATGCTCCCACGAACTTGGCAGTGAGCAATGTCGGGACAACCTCCGCGACCGTCTCTTGGACTGGCGATTCCAATGTGTCAGCCTACGTGGTGGATCGGATGGATATGTCGAATCCTACGGCTCCTTCCGTTTTGGATACTGTGACGGGAACTACGTTCAGTATGACAGGATTGCAGCCGACCACCAACTATCAGGTGCGCGTGAAGTCCATTTGTGCAGACCAGTCTGCCAGCACTTGGTCTAATGTGGTGACTTTTATGACCTTATGCTCACCGATTAATGTCACGGCTGAGCAGATCTGGCAAGAGGGTTTTGAGGAGTATTCCGGCGGCAGTACCGCTCCGCTGAGCGGCTGCTGGTTAACCCCTGTGATTTCTGCCACTTATAATACCCCGTACTGTATTTGTAACTGGCCAACTGCCGCCCATTCTGGCGTTAACGCATTGGATATGAAGGGGGACAATGGTCAGGTGAACATGGTGTTGCTGCCTTTGTTCACGAATGCTCTCAATACATTGCGTTTGGGCTTCTACGCCAACACGGCCTCCTTCTCTGTTGCGAACTCTGGTTCCCTGACGGTAGGCTATGTGACTGACGAGAACGATCCCAACTCCTTTGTACAGCTGTTTGCCATCACGCCTAATGATTCCTCTTTAGGACGTGCCTACTCAGTTTACTATGGTCCGTACGATTTTATCGCAGCTCCGGCTAATGCTGTGAGAATGGCGATCCGCTATGTCTCTAATGCATGGAACATGCCGTGGGATTTGGACGATATCACCGTTTCGCTTATCCCGGAATGTTCAGAACCCACGCAGATGAATGCCACGAACATTACTCCTACTTCGGCCAATCTCCATTGGATCGGGCAAAGCATCCCGACCTATCAGTTGTTGTATTGGGAGTCGGGTTCCACGGACACGACGGTGGTGACGAACATCACTTACAATAACAATGGTTACTTGCTCACGGGCTTGACGGAAAACACCACCTACGAATGGACGGTGAAAACGGTTTGTGCCGACAGTACCATCTACTCAGCCGCTACGGTGCTTTCTTTTACCACGCCGAATAATGCATCGGAACTGCCCTATTTCCAGACTTTCGATGACGTTGAGTTGTCGGAAATCACGGAGTACAACTTTTTCGGGACAGGAAACAACCAGTGGGCTATAGGTTCCGCTACAGGGCACCCTGGCAACTCTTTGTATATTTCAAACGACAACGGCATTTCTAACCTTTATGACGGGAATACCTCTTACTCATTCGCCGAGTTGGATATCACCTTCCCCACGGGTAACTATGAATATCACCTTAGTTTCGATTATAAAGTCGTTGGTGAGAATAGCTTTGATGAATTTTCCGTCTATTTGGCCGATGGGACCACAGAAGTATCTCCCGGAGCTGTTCCCCCTGGCACAGCGTTGTTGTATGAGGTGTCTAACGTGCCCAATTGGACACCCGTTGATTTCACTTTGAATAATGTGGCCGGAACCACCAAGAAGATCCTCTTCTATTGGGCCAATGACCATTTGATTTTCAACAACCCACCTGTTGCAGTGGATAATATCTTGGTTTCATACTACACCTGCCCTCAGCCCACCAACATTTCGGCTAACAACATTACCGCTGACGGTGCGCGCCTTTCTTGGACCGAGAACGGTGATGCCAGCTCATGGGTCGTTTATTACAGACCTGCCTATACCTTAGATCCTTATTTGGAAGCGTATGCCTCCAATACAGCGACCACAACCCTGATGGATCTCTATCCCAACACGCTTTACGATTGCTATGCGGTGGCTATTTGTGATGATGGTCAGTCTTCAAGTCCTTCTCCTCACTTCACTTTCAGAACCCTTTGCGGTGAAGAAGGCATTACACTGTTGCCTTTCGTTGAAGATTTCAGCAATTATGTCCATATTAATGGTAGTGACTATGTTTCTTGCTGGACACGTTTGGCCTCCAATGCGCAACATTATGTTTATGTGAACAGGGAGGATTACGAATCCAACTGCTTGGATTTCCATTACACGCCGAACTGCTATACCATGGCTGTTATGCCTATGTTAAGTGCCAGCATTCCGGTTAACTCCGTAGCGGTCTCCTTTGATGCGAGACGGCAATATCTCACGGGTGGTCCTTTGGAATTCGGTGCCATGACAGATCCTAACAATCCCTCTACTTTCGAGGTTATTGATACGATTAACTTGACCTACACCAATTATTGGGAAAGTCACCAAGTGCTTTGTGATAATTATACGGGCAATGGTAGTTATTTGGCATTCAGAGTCAACAATGCGGGTAATAATCCTGTGTTGATCGACAATTTGGTGGTGGATTATCTGCCCAGCTGTTTGCCGGCTTCTAATTTGGCGGTCTCCAATTTGACAACGACTTCTGCTACAATTTCTTGGACAGCCAATGGTTACGACTATGGCGTTTACTTGATTGGTGCGGATACAACTTATTATACGGCTCGAGACAACTACATCACGTTTACCAACCTGCAACCCAGCTCCACCTACACTGTAATTGTGGTAACATACTGTGGTGCAGATACGGCAAATGCTTCCACTCCGATGACCTTCTTTACTCCTTGTGGTTTGATTCCGGTGACCGAGGATAATCCGTGGGTGGAAACCTTTGAGAGCTACATGGGATCTCCGCAAGCCACTATTGCGTTCTCCCCTTGTTGGGCTGAACCGGTTACCTATACAGATGGAATCGGCACGTATCCGTCTGTGTATAACTATGAGCACGCTGCTCATTCAGGAGAAAAGATGGTGAGAATCAAAGGTTATAATAACATGTTGGTGTTGCCGGAATTTGCAAATGACATCAATACGTTGCGTTTCTCGTTCTGGGCCAATACCTCGTCCGCGTCCCCAGTGGGCCTCGGATTGATGGAAGTGGGTGTTGTGTCTAACGGCGCTGCCACGTTTATCCCCGTGGATACTGTGGATATTACCGCTTTCAGCATCCAGGGCACGGATTCGCCGAATGCGGACTTTATGGGACCGTACGACTTAAATGTGATTGACAATATCCAACCCGGTATGCGAATTGCTATCCGCTATCAGACAGAGTATTTTGATGTCTCCTGCTATCTGGACGATTTCACCGTTTCTTTGATTCCGGATTGTCCTTCTCCCATAAAAACAAGTGTGAATATTACCGATATTTCCTCGAATTCGGCACTGGTTACGTGGGAAGATCGTGATGCTTCTCATACTCAATGGGTCGTTTACTACAAGGAGTCTGAAGATGATGACGATTCTTGGATGAGTACGAATTCCAATACCATGTCCTCTACGTTGTACAATCTGACTCCTAATACCAACTATGATGTATATGTGGTTACCAAATGTGGTACGTATCCGAGTGAAGATGCCACGCGCGTGAAACATTTCTGTACTTCATTGGTGCCCGTCGCTCTCCCTTATACGGCTGATTTCTCAGATCTGACAAGTTGGAAATTGGATAATGCTGATTGCAGCAGTCGTTGGATGCAAGGCCAGCTTAGCGATGGATCGTATGCTTTGTATGTCACAGCCAATGATTCTACTCCTGGCTATGCGGACAGCCCAAGTTCCTTGATAGTGGCAGAAAAAATGTTCTTAGTCGGAGCTGACAATGAAATTGCTATCGATTTTGATGTGCAAGTGGGTGGCGAGAGCGATAGCTGGGGTGATTATGACTTCATGAAGTTGTTCCTCGCTCCTGCTAGCAGTAAGTACGAGGCTTCTAAATTGTTGGTCAATCAGCCGGAGTGGTCCTACGCTGATTTTGCCACCTATTCGTATGATTTCTCGGAGTATTTCTCCCAAGCTTCTTGTAATGGGATTAGACATTACAAATACGCATTGACGAACGGAACGGTGCATGTCAGTGCGTTGATGCACAATCCCAACCCTAATCCTTCGGAAACATCAACGGCAAAAGTAGTGTTTGTATGGAAGAACGACTATTCCGGAGGTACACAACCTGGTGCCGTCATTTCCAATTTTACCGTCCAACCAGTCATTTGTCCGCAGCCTACCAATGTGGTGGCTTCCAACGTGGGCTCCAACTCTGCGGATATTACATGGACTCCCGGCCAGAATGAGTCTGAATGGGTCATTTCTTATAAGGCAGAGAACGAAACCACATGGATAGAGACGACGGTGTCCGTTCCGATGTATCATATCTCGGGACTTATACCTCTTACGACGTACAATGTTCGTGTGATGAGTAATTGCGGCGGTGGTCTAACCTCTCTCTACACCTACACTTCTTTCTTGACAAGTACTTGTGATGCGGAAGACCAGTGTTCCTATACACTCAACTTGTTTGATTCCTATGGAGATGGTTGGAATAATGCCTATGTTGAACTCAAACAAAATGGTATCACGTTAGGCACGTACACTTTGCAAGAAGGCATAAACCCTCTTTCTGCGGTCATTTCGCTTTGTAATAATAATAACGTATCCTTGGTGTGGCATGAGGGCTCGTTTGACTCGGAGTGCGGACTTACTCTCATAGGTCCCAACGGTGATCCCCTCTATTCAGTGGCGTCGATTAGTGCTTATACAGGTACCCCTCTCTTCACCTTTGTTACGGAATGTCCGACAACGGATCCGTGTCCTTCCCCTTTGGGTCTTACTGTCAGCAGTGTGACGAACAACTCTGCGATGATCACTTGGCTACCCGGTTCAGCAAACTCTTGGCAGTTGCAATACAAAGAGAGTTCAGCTGGTATTTGGCAACCGGCAATTTCCGTCACCAACAATACTTATACCTTGACGGGCTTGACCCCATCTACCAATTATTTGGTGCAAGTCAAGGCATTGTGTGGTAATGAAGAGGAGAGTGATTGGTCGCAGAGCGTGCTATTCACAACGGCTCCCCAAGAGACGGTGCAAGAACCTTCCATTGTGACGAGATCGGCTTCCAATATTACCTCTACCTCTGCCATGATGAATGGTGAGATTACTTCTTTGGGTAACCAGACGATTGTATCTCGCGGTTTCGAATGGAAAGAGACAAGTAGTGACACCTACACGCCGGTTGAAGCCACGGGAACGGTGATGTCCTATTACTTGACCGACTTGTCAGCGAATACCTCATACACGTATCGTGCGTTCGTCACCACAGTGAGCGCCACGACCTACGGTGCTGACGAGGTCTTCACTACATCGCCGATGCCGTGTCTGGTGCCTACGAACCTTGTCCAACTCTCCGTGACGGACAACAGTGTGACGGTGGTTTGGACCAACCATGCCGAATCCGACGAGTGGCAAATCCGTTACCGTACCGGCAATAGTGATTGGGTGGTTTTAGATATGACCACTACCTATTACCAACTTTCAGGACTTGCATCAAACACCACGTATGAATTGCAGGTGCGTTCCGTATGTGACAATGAGACGACCAGTGAATGGTCAGGTTCGCTTTACGTGACCACCACGGGTATTGTGAATTATCTCCAAGGACAAATCTCACTTAGCCCTAATCCTGCCAAGGAGTACGTCAATGTACAATGTACGATGAACAATGGGTCGTTGGAAGGTGCGGAAATCGAAGTGCTTGACATTTATGGAAAGCTGTTGCGAACGATTGAAATCTCTTCTGAAAACACTCCAATCAATGTTTCCAGCTTAGCCAGCGGCGTCTATTTCGTGCGCGTGAACACGAAACAAGGTTCGGCGACGAAACGGTTCGTGAAGGAATAGTTCGGAGTTGAGAGTTAAGAAACAAGGCCGTGCGGGGATCCCCGCACGGCCTTGTTTTGTAGTTGGCAGTTAGCAGTTAGTGGTTAGTGGTTAGCCAATAGTCTAAATCATTAGTCACAAGTCCCAAGTCTCACATTTTCACCACCTTCTTCGTGAACGATTGATTTTCGGTGTGGAGGGTGACCATGTAAACACCGGAGGGGAGATTGCGGAGGGATAGTTGAGTTGATTCGAGGTTGGGCATTTCACTGTAAACTTTGCAGCCAACGGCGTTGAAAATTTCTATCGTTTGGATGGGTTCGATGTAAGAGACGGTGAGGTAGCTGTTGGCAGGGTTAGGATAAATTTTCAGATCAGGATTTTCGTGTGAAGTTATACCAACCGTTCCGGCTTCGTAATCAATGTCAAACCCCGCATCTGTGCCCGTCTCATCCGTTTCCAAGACCAAATACACTCGTCTGGTGTTAACAGTGATGGAAGTGTCTGTCAGGTGGCCGGTCAGGGATGCCAAACGGTATTCATCGTTGATGGTGCCGTCGTAGAAGTGCAGGAAGTCTTTTCCCTCCTCCAAATCTAAAGAGTTGATATGGAAGATGATAGCGCTATAGGCACTGTTCGTGATCAGGACGCGGTAACGGCAGTTGCTGAAATTGTTGTACTCTGCAGTTCCGCTGCCATCCTCAATGTGGCCTGTGGGTTGGGTGAATGCCTGGGTGCCTGCGCAGAATAAATCTTGAAGGGCGCTGTAGGATGCTCTAAATCCGCGACTTTCGTCCGAGTGGGTGATCAGTCGCACGGTCATGGTTGGGCAGTCCCATTCCACGTCCAGAGTGTCAGTGCCTGCGGTCAAGGCATAGAAGGTGTTGACACAAGAGCTGGAGATGTATAAAGTGTCGCCGGTTGCAAGGTCGTATTTAATTTTCAGTTTGATGCCGGTCAGATTGCTTATGTCGGGAGCGATGATCCAGGTGAAATCCATGCCGGAAGCGCAGTTGTTGTATGTTTGGCTGCCATCGGTGAAGGTGGCCTCACCGGCGGTCAGGGTCATGGTGCCCGTTGTCGCTTGCGGGGTGGGGTAGGTGTATTGCGTGGTGTCGGGATAGCCGTTTACGATCAGCTCTTGTGCGAGATTGAAGTTGTAGTTGCCTACAAACAGGGAATTGGTATAGAAATAGCCGTCCATGTGGCCGCTCCAGCCGAAGTTAAAGCTGAAATAGTAGCTACTATCGACTGTTTTGTAGCCGTCACAGATAAAACCGTGTCCATTGATGTCAGGAACGCTCCATCCAGCGTAGTACATCGGGATTCGACGGTTTAAGTGGCTGACTATCACGCTGTCCCAGTTGAGGTTGGTGGAGTCGCGGAAAAGGTATTCGGTCTCGGGGGAGTATTTGAAGAAAGTACGCAGTACCCGCGCCGCGCTGTGGTTGGTCATGCCGGAGCCATCGGGGCCGTAGTGCATGTCCACGCCTACGCCGAAGTGGTATATCAGCTTGGAAATCTCTGTGTTGATGCATGTTGGCGCGTCGCACATGGCATTGTAATTGTAAGTGGTGTTGCCGTAGTCAGCCGATTGAACACCGTAATTCTCGTTTGTGTAGGAGTAGCTGCCGATGCCGGTATCAGGGAAACGGAAATAGTAGATTAGTTGGGCCATAGCTGTCGCCACGCAGCCGGTCACCACACGTCCGTTATCTCCAGCGAGGTCGCGCGGACAGTAGTAATTGTAGAATTCCCCTTGGTCCCATTTGGAGAGCATCAGCGGCTTTACTTCCTCTCCAGTGCGGAATGCCTGTGCGCCAGAAAGAATGCGTTGCCAATATTCAACATATTGATTTTGAACGATATGCTGTTTTTTGATTTGTTCGATTTGGTTGGCATAATGGTTGAGCCACATCTCAAAGGGCGGTACCACATCACGATCATTGTAAAGTTGATGATTGATGTAGGCTAAGATGGGTTGCGCACTTTTGTCGCCGGAAACCACCACGAAGGCGTTTTCGGCATTGAAGATGTAGAGCAACGTTCCGCTGTCGCCATTAATCGTTTTGGCGCAGCGCACAAGAGTTTCGCCCTGACTGTTCAGGAAGCGGTCGGCGGTGCGTTCAGCTTCTCGCAGGGAAACGTTCTGAGCCATGCTGAAGCCCGCAAAGGCCAGCATGATCATGCAAAGGGATATCTTTTTCATAGGCGGGGTTGTTTTTCATTTTTTTACCGCCGCAAAGATACGAAATAATTTAGAAGGGAGGGAGTAGGGAATAGGGGATTGTAGGATGTCATATTATGGCATCTCTATTAGTGTATTACGGTGATGGAGCCATTGAATTGGAGGGTGCGGACCGCCCCTTCGTAGTAGAAGGTGTAGTAATAGACACCGTCGGAAAGGTCGGCGCTACCGAAGCCGCTCTCAGGGTTATGGATGATGCCGTCTTTGAAGTACGTCTGGTAGTTGTCTTGGCTCAGCATGATTTTGCCCCAGCGGTCGGTGATGACTATGCGGTTTTTGCGTTCGATGTTCAGTCCCTCGATGGCGAAAACGTCGTTGATACCGTCGCCGTTGGGTGTGATGACGTTCGGAAATTTCAGGTCAGCCTCGATGATGACGGGCACGGAGAACTCCGACGGACAATCGTTGACTACTAGCGTGAGTGTGACCTCAAAGTCTCCCCATTGCGTGTAAAGGTGCTGGTTGTTGTACTCTGTGGTTGTATCTGTCGTGCCGTCGGCGAAATCCCAAATCCAGTAGTAGGACATCATCGCGATGTCGGTGATGTCTGTCGTGTTCGTGAATTGGATGTACGGAGCTTCGGAAAGCAACGCTTTGTCGGGCTCTGCGTAGAAGCTCGGGGTGATGACCGGCGTGACGAGCAGGGTGAGTTCCACAAGGCTGTCGCAGCCGAACATGTTGTTGTGATGACGGGTAAGCGTACGGATGCCGGGGATGGACGTTTCCGATGCGGAAAGGGTAAATCCGTAACCTGCATAGTCATTACCTTGGCAGGTGGTGTCCGTAAAGGAGGTCCTGCTAGTCGGATTGACCGTCAGGCTCATGGTCAGCGTGCTGTCGGCTCCTGTGTGCGCGGTGAGCACCACCGATTGCGTTTCGCTTTGGGTAAAGGTGACGCCGTTCCAAACCAGCGGCAGTTCGCTGTCGCAAATCACGGAGTCGGCTTCCGCCGTGACGTTGGCGTGGACGAACAGGTGGACGGTCACGATGCTGTCGCAGCCGTCTTGGTTGGTGAGTGTGGCGACTTGCGTGCCGGATCCGTTGAATGTCAGTCCGTTAATATGGTAGGGTAGCTGATTTTCCACGATGGTGTCATAGACGATGGTGGAGTCAGCAGGCGGTGCCCAATGTACGGTCATGGTGACAGTGCTGTCGCAGCCGGCGGAGTTGGTCAGCACCGCACTCTGCGTTCCGAAGTCGCTGAAAGTCACGCCGTTCCATACTATAGGCAGTTGACAGGGCATCAGGGTGTCGTGAACCGTTGCGCTGCTGGTGGCGTGCACTATCAGATGCAGATGGACGACCGTTTCGCAGGTGCCGCCGCTAATGAGCGTAGTATCGATAAGATATTCAGTAGGTTGCGAAATGTTGAAATCCGGGAACCCTTCCACATGATACGGGGTGGGGGAGGGGCAGAGATCCGCCATGATAGTGTCGAAGTTCGTGGGACTCAGATGGCCGTAAACTTCCGTCATGGACAGAGGGGTTCGGATGTCGATGCTCCAGCCATCGCGGTTGTTCGTCCAGTTGGAGTTGAAACGGAACGTGACTGAAGAAGCGTTGATATTCAGAAGGTTAAAGGAAGAACCTGATGTGATGATGCCTGCTAGATGGACAGGGTTTACCGAGTTGCCGGAGTAAACGTAGAGCGTGTCGCCAAGGGCTATGTCCGCATAGTTGACGACTACCTCTATCTGGTTGGTATTCGTACAGTTAAAGGTGTGCGTATAATGCTCGTTGTCACCATAATGCTGGTTTTCGCCGCCGCTGTCATAAAGGCGTGCGCTCTCTCCTGCGTTCATTTGGGTGGTGCCGTTTTGCATGTTCACCGTGTGATAGAGGGTGCCATAAATGCCAGCGCAGTAGTCTGCATTAGAGACGGTTACGTATAGAGCGGAGTCACCGTAAAGATGCTGGATTTGACAGAAGGATGGCGTGCCGGGTGTGTTGATGGTGTCGCGTTTGAGCAGATGCTCCTGCTGTGGGTTGTCGTACCAACAGACGAAGTAAGGTGTTGAAATATTGGATGATGCACGCAGGGTGGCGGCGTTTCCGTAACAAGCCGTACCATCGGTAGTGATAATGGTCGGTTGGTTGCTGATGGTCGTGTTTTGGAGAGAGACAACCGTGGTGTCGATGAGGTAGTCATACGCACAAGTGTTGTCCATCATGTTGAAGGCCCAGAAACGATTTTCGGAAAGGATGGGGTAGTAGTGGTAATACGTTGAGTTGGGGTTGACGGTAAAAGTGTCGATACCGGATGCGGGTGCGCCACTATGGCCGACGTTGAAAGTCACAGGACCGTTACCCTCCACTTGGAATCCTAAAGTCGCTCCGCCACCGGGACAAACCACCGAATCGCCAGTGATGGTGACACGTGGTGCGCGGATGACTTCGATAAATACGCTGTCGCTCACGGTAGTGCTGCAGCCCGTGTTGAGAATTTCGAGCACATACCAGCCACTTTCACCGTTGTAGGGTATCACGAAATCGTTGACTCTAGTGTTGCTGCTGAAGCCGTTCGGCCCAGTCCACTGATAGTCAGCCTGGAAAGAGAAGGGCAGGGACATAATATGCACGGAGTCACCTTCACAATGCGCTTGTCCTGTGTTGTTGCCAAATTCCCACGCCAAAACGCTCTGGCTCAACGAGGAGGCGGTCAGGTTGATGTAGAAGCTGTTATAGCAAGAGTCGATGACCATCACCGATAATTGTTGTCCTTCAACCATAGGCACGTTGTAGAAATAGCCAGTGGTGCTGGTCCCGAGCATGTCACCTGCGAGGTCCGCCTGATTGTAAAGGTAGTAGGTGTAAGGTTCGGAACCACGGATGGCATGGGTGAGCACGTTGCCGGTATTGGAGAGATAGTCGCAGATGATGGCAAAACCGAGGTCGAAGTCGATGTATTGGGGAATGTACTCCAGTGTGTCATAACGTGAAATATAGGAACAGCTGGTGTTGCTGTACGTTTCAATAATGTATCTGCCGGGTACCGTGAACACTAAATCGCCGTTTGCGTCGGGCCATTCATTATAGCCGCCCACCACGCCTTCAACGACATGGTAACTATACCAGTAGAAAGAATCCACATACAGGTAAGGTTCATTATTGTCTTCTTCCGGGTTGATGTTCCATTGGTAATAGGTAATCAGATTGTTGTTGTTAGGATGCACCACTAATCGGTCGCAAACCTGATGGATGTCGTATTGTTGCGGGGCATTGAAAGCCAGAGAGTCGCGCCATTCGCCGTTCCAAACGTAGCTGACCGTGTCGCGGCCGCAACTGCTGATGCGTTCGAAGGTGTAGCGGCCGGGCGCGAGGCAGGAGGAGTCGCGAACAGTGAAATACCAGCCGTCTTCGTCAATGAAAAACTCTGCGTATGTGTAGATATTGGCGGGATTGTCAGGGGTCACCGTCCACTCTCCGTCTTGGCATACTGCGGTGAAATTGAAGCGGTTGTACACCGGACTCTCGAAAAGATGGATGGTTTGGTTTTTCCTGTAGGCCTCTGCGTTCACCTGTTGTTCCCGAACGTTGAAGTAGTGGTCCGAGCAGCATCCGTTCCATCCCCAATCCTCTAAAATACCCCAAGTCATCCAAGGATAGGGCGAATCGCCGGCAGGCTCGGCATCAAATACGAATACCGTGTCTCGCGATGTCAGCAGACAGCCTCTCGCATCCGTAACGGTGATGTGGACGGGGATAGTCGTGTCAACGGCAAATACCACAGGTGCAGCCAAATAGCTGAAATCGTCGGATTCATTGTGGGCAATCAGGGAGGAGTCCACGCCCGACCAGACATCGTAGGATATTGGGCAGGTATAGTATCGGCCTGGTAATTCTTGGGGGAAATAGTCGTCCCAGTTCTCCCAACCGCAGTAATAGCACCAATCGGGAGTGCCGTAATAGTTATACATTTGAGTGGCAATACCCGAGTTGGTCCGAATCACGCAGGTGTCGGGCGTGACATCCATGTCAACGCCTGCAGGAAGGACTTGGTCGATGAGGTCAAAGACTCCCGTGTAGAAAAACCGTTTGGTGATAATCGTGTCTTTACATAAGTCGTGGAGTTGGAAGTCAATGGTGTCGTTGTACAGCGGGCAGTGGTTGGGCATCTGACTGAGTGTGTCGTAGATGTATTGCCAATAAGGATCCATCATGTTGTATTCAGGGTAGTACCATTTGGTGGTATCGCCTCCGGGATTGATGAAACGATAGCAGATGATACTGTCCAGATAGTCGAGGTCATAGTCATGGAGACTGCTGGCTTCACGGTAAATCATGAAGTAGGTTGCCACGGTGTCCATACAGTCGGTAGCGTTGCGTGCCTGCTGTTGGTAGCGATAGGGTTCGGCATTGGGAATGTTGATGGTCAGCCAGATAGAGTAACCGCAGGCATCCGAGACCAGAATGCGGTAGTCGCCCCAAGCCAGGCTGTCGAAAGTGTAGTAGTCGAGGTAGTCAGCAAAGCTCGGGTCGTCACCAGTCTGGACACGATCGAGGAAAATGGCTTCCCGGACGGTGTCCATAAGAGCGTTTAGGATAGTGACGTGGTAAGGGAATTTGCCTTTGGTGAGCATCAGTTGGATGCGCCCGCGGTCTTCGCATTGGAAAGAGCAGTGCAGGCCGCAAAATTCTCTCGGATTGTCATCCCACGTTTCATAGTTGTTGCGCGCAATCATGGAGAGCACAGAAGCCTCCAAGTGCTCGTAATTGGCTGTAACACTAATGTTACACAAGGTGGTGTCAACCATCAGAAAATCCCCACTGCTGTTGGGATCCGGTACGTAAGCGGTAACCCCGATGCAGTATTCGCCTGCCGTCACTTGGATGTTGTTCACCGTGTCGTATTGCGTGTTGGTTCCCGCGCTGACATTCCGGTAGTGATACTGGACGTTGTACAGTGGGTATAAGTTCAGATTCTGGGCATTGTGAGTCTGAGGGTTGATGACCACCTCTTGCCCATTAGCGTCTTTTATGGTGATGATGATTCGACAATCATCGTAGCATTCCCCAGGTTGCGTTGCAATGAAGATGCTATAAGGGAAAGCCGCAGATTGCCCCCATATCGCAGATGTTGTTAGTGTTAAAATGCTGAATATCAATATTTTTTTGAATTTGCAATAAAGTTGTTTGTGGTATGATTTTACCATAAAAAGTAAGGTTTTATTTATTATAAGTAAGTGGCAAAAATACAAAAAATATAGTCCCAAAAAAATTGTATCTTTGCCACTTTGTTTTGATGAGTGTTGGGGGAGTAGGGAATAGGGAGTAGGGAGTAGGGAATGAACCTATAGCCTCTTAACAATAAACTTCAATAACCCATAACCAATAACCATTTAGATGGAAAAACGTTTTTGGAACGAATATCAGAAAGAGATAGCAGACGACCACTTCTTCTACGAGCGGAGTTGCATACGGCAGACCTTCTTCCCGGGGTCGGAGGCGGCCTTCCTGAACATCATGCGCAATGATTTGGGAAAGGATGTATATGATTCCTCCCATCAGCACACCTGTTCAGGCATCGGCTATCACTCCGACGTGGTGCCGTTCGAGACGACCATGACCATCGTGGCTCGGCTTTTCTCGCTGATGACTGAGCGCGGATATAAGAATTACGTGCCCTCGTGTGTCACCTCATTCGGTGTGATGACCGAGCTCATCGAGAAGTGGCACGAGCAGCCGGAGATTTTGGCGAAAGCCCGCGAGTATCTGATGAAAGCTACCGGGCGCACGTTCGAGATCCCCGAGAATATTGTTCATCCGTCGGATTTGATCTTCAAATTCCGCTTCGAATTGAAGGAAAAGATGAAATACCAACTCATTAACCGTTTCACGGGCAAACCGTTGCGTGTTGTGGAGCATATTGGATGCCACTATGCCAAGATTTTCCCGAAGCATGGTGTCGGCAATGCGGAATTCCCCTACGTGCTGGCAGGCATGATTGAGGCTTGGGGCGGCGAGGTGGTAGATTATCCAGAACGCCGTCACTGTTGCGGCTTCGGCTTCCGTCAGTACCTCGTGCAGGAGAATCGCGGCTACTCTCTCGCCAACTCCAAGAAGAAGTTCGAATCGATGGAACCCTACGAACCCGACTTCATCGTGGCCAACTGTCCGGGATGTGCCATGTTCCTTGACAAGTGGCAATACACGATTGCCGAGATGGAGCATAAGACCTACGACAAGGAGGGATACGGCATCCCGGTACTTACTTACGAGGAAATGGCTGGTCTGCTGCTGGGCTACGATCCGTGGCAGCTCGGTTTGCAGCTCCATCAGGTGCAGTGCGAACGGCTGATGGACAAAATCGGCATCGCATACAACCCCGCCGACAAATACCGCGGTGCCTCCGGAAAGGTGCTGCGTGCGCCGGAAAAGCCGGAGGTACTGAAAGTGTAATGCGTGTAAAGAGTTAGCAGTTAGCAATTAGCAGTGAGGAAGAAGCTACCATATTATTATACTTCTTCCTTGAGTAGCCTCGAAGAGGCAAAACGCACGCAGTGCAATTAACCCCACACAAGCGCAGCGCAGTGTGGGGGGACCCCAAGACAAGCGCAGCGCAGTGTGGGGAGTCGGCCCCACGACGCAGCGCAGTGTGAGGGCATAAGGAAAAAACAAGTGAATATGAAAAACATCGCAATCATAGGCGCCGGCCCCGCCGGCATAGAAGCCGCCTCCGTGCTGGCGAAACAACATCAGGTGACGCTCTTCGAAAAAGAGACGCAGCCGCTGAGTAACATCCGCGACAAGGCTTTCCTTTTTCCCGACTTCAGCTCCGCCGACGAGCTGGCCGACAAGTTGGAGGCCAAGTTGCAGAATGGTAATATCACCTTCAAACCCAACTGTGCTGTGACGGCTATGAACCGCATGGGCGAACAATGGATTCTGACCCTCGTGGACGGCACCACCGCTAGTTTCGACACGGTGCTGTTGACCACAGGTTACAGGGTCTTCGACGCACACCAGAAGGAAGAACTCGGCTACGGCATCTACCGTGGCGTGATTACCTCGTTGGAGATGGAGAAGATGATCAAGGAGAACCAAGTGCGCAACATCATGAACGAAGTGCCAAAGCAGATCGTTTTTCTGCAGTGTGTGGGCTCTCGCGACGAGAAATCGGGCAACCACTACTGCTCGAAAGTCTGTTGTGTGACTGCCGTGAAGCAGGCCATTGAGGTGAAAAAGCAGCATCCCGAAACGGATGTCTATATTTTCTACATGGATTTGCGGATGTGGGGTCAGGGCTTCGAGGAGATGTATCGCGAGGCGCAGGAGAAGTACGGCATCAACTTCGTGCGCGGACGCATATCCGAGGCGGCCTCCACCTTCGACAACCGCGTGCAGATCAAGGCCGAAGACACGCTGATGGGCAACCCGATGACGATGACTGCGGATTTGCTCGTCTTGATGGTGGGCATGTGCGCTTCCGAGGGCACCGCCACCCTGTCGAAATCCGCCGGCATCGACGGCCTTTACCGTTTCGCCCAGAGCCTCTCCCCGCACACTGAGGATAACCTCACTACGCAGCCGAACCTCTACCTCGCCGGCTCCTGCAAGCGACCGATGAGCATCAACGACACGATTCAGGACGCGCGAGCGGCAGCGGGGGCGGTTAATAGTTAGCAGTTGTGGCGAGAGTCCTAATAATTAAAAAACCACTTCCTTGAAAAGCTCCATAGGGGTGTCAGCATATAGGCAGGCGGCGTGAGCCCCCGCATAATGGATGAATGACGAATGACGAATGATGAATGACGTATGAATGAATTATGAATTATGATTAAGGTATTTCGACAATTATTGATTATGATAATAGCCGCGGTGGCGATGACCGGCGCGGCCCAGACCAACTACACGTTCATCACGCATCACAATGTGGTGAAAAATACCTACAATTTCTGGGTTTCTGTGCCCGACACTTACGAAGAGCAGAAAGGCGAGATGCCCGTGCTGTTGTTTTTGCACGGGGCGAGTTTGCGTGGCACCGATCTGAACCGCGTGCGTAAATACGGCCCGTTGGATGCCATCTCCATGGGTCTCGACATTAACGCCATAATTATCGCGCCGCAGAATCCTGGTGGCGCGTGGAACTCTTACAAGGTGCTCGACATCCTCAACTGGGTGTGCGGACAATATGACGTTGACACCAACCGTATCTATTTGATAGGCATGAGTTTGGGCGGATTCGGGACCATAGAGTTCTTGGCCAATCATGCGGAAAAGATAGCGGCTTCCATGGAGTTGTGCGGCGGTACTATCCGCAAGGACCTCTGCAAACTGAATACAGTGCCTTTGTGGATCATCCACGGTACGGCGGACAGGGCCGTGCCCGTCTCTCGCGCAACGCAAATCCATGAGTGCATGAAGAAGTGCGGCAGCACCGATCTCCTGCGTCTCGACAAGTGGGCGGGTGTCAACCACGGTGCGTTGGCCCGACTCTTTTACCTGAAAGCGACTTACGACTGGTTGTTCTCGCATTCCAAGGCCGACAATCCGCGTCAAGTCAACAAGGATATTCAGTTGAAGAGTAGTGACATGGCAAACGCCTACAAGAGCATTGACCGTGGCTCCAATGTGATTACGGTCAAGAAATATACCCGTAAGCAGCAGGATACCAATGATATGCGTCGTACAGATGATGACGAAGACGAGGTGACTGCCACTACAGACAGCCTCAAAACGGATGAGAAACCTGCGGCACCCTCCGGCAACGAAACAGTGTCAAAACCTGCCCAACAGCAGCAGACCGCCAACAAACCTACCACCACTGCCAAGTACCACACCGTCAAGCAGGGCGACACCCTCTACGCCATCGCGAAAAAGTACCATACAACTGTGGATAAGATTTGTAAGCTGAACAAGATTAAGGAGACGACGATATTGCAGATTGGGAGGAAGCTGAGAGTGAAGTAGTTAGCAGTTGTGAATGAGCGAGAGCAGAGAAAAAGCAGGCCTGCCTACAATAGGTGCCCAAAGGGCGGGATAATAATATTGTAATATAATTCCTTGAGCGGCCCCGTAGGGGCAAGAGCTTGGTAGCCAGGGGTAAGCGAAGCGCAACCCCTAGAATAAAGAAGAGGAAAGGCTACAGAAGAATAAAGAAACAAATATGAACGAAAACATAAATACAGTCAAGCGCCGTTTCGGCATCATTGGTTTCGACCCCGCATTGGACCATGTCATAGACGTGGCCATGCAGGTGGCTGTCACTGATTTGTCGGTGCTGGTAACGGGCGAGAGTGGCTCTGGCAAAGAGTCGGTGCCGAAGATCATCCACGCCTATTCGCCGCGAAAGACCAAAACGTACATTGCGGTGAACTGCGGTGCCATCCCGGAGGGGACCATCGACTCGGAGCTCTTCGGCCACGAGAAGGGCGCGTTCACGGGCGCGGTGGATTCCCGCAAGGGCTACTTCGAGGAGGCCAATGGCGGTACCTTGTTCCTCGATGAGGTTGCCGACCTGCCGCTTTCCACGCAGGTGCGTCTGTTACGCGTGTTAGAGACAGGCGAGTACATCCGTGTGGGCTCTTCCAAGGTGATGAAAACCGATGTGCGGGTGGTGGCCGCCACCAACGTCAACATCGCTGACCGCATCGCCAAGGGCAAGTTCCGCGAAGATCTCTACTATCGTCTCAATTCGGTGCCGATTCGTGTGCCCGCATTGCGCGAGCGTCCCGGCGACATTTATCCGTTGTTCGTCAAGTTCGCCGCCGACTTCTCCGACAAATACCATGTCCCGACCATATCGCTTACGGAAGAGGCACAGGCTATGTTGCGCGCCTATCGTTGGCCTGGCAACGTGCGTCAGCTCAAGAACGTCACCGAGCAGATTTCCCTTATTGAGAAGGAACGGCTCATCACCCCCGACATGCTGAAACCTTACCTGACGGGTCCTGTGGGCTCGAACCTGCCTGCCGTGATGCCTTCAGAAACAGATCGTCAGGACAACATGCAACGTGAGCTGGTTTTCAAGTTCATTGCCGAACTTCAGCGCGAGGTGCGGGAACTCAAAGCCACCGTGGCACAGCTGACCCAGAATCCGCAGATGTATGTCCAGGGCGCACATCCTCACCATCACGTCCTTCCCGAAACACCCATGCCGGGAAGCGGTCAATATCCGTTGGTGACAGCTCACGAACACCACGGCACGGAACCTGAACAATACGATGACTCCGAAGTGATCGAGGATACGGCCGACTATTCCATGGACGGTATGGAGAAACAAGCCATTATTGCCGCCCTCAAGCGCAACCATGATAACCGCAAACTCGCCGCGCAAGAACTGGGCATTTCGGAACGGACGTTGTATCGGAAGATCAAAGGATATGGGATCAGTTAGTAGTTAGCAGTTAGTAGTTGTAGTGATGAATCGAAAAGCCCCTATATTTAGAAATAATTTCCTTGAGCAGTCCCGAAGGGACGAGACACACGAAGTGCAAGTAACCCCATACAAGCGACACAGGAGCGCAGTGTGGGGTAGCGCATGTCTTGTCTTTCTCGCGGTATTGTTAACCGCTTGCCGCATGACCGTTTCGCTCTCGGGCGGCACGGTGGATGCGCGAGCGAAGACGGTGGTTGTCGCCACATTTCCGAACAACGCCTCGCTGGTGAATCCTACGCTTAGTCAGGTGTTTACGACCAATCTGGAAAATAAAATCCAAGGAATGACCCCATTGACCCTCGTTGACAACAACGGTGACTATGAGTTTGAGGGTGAAATTGTTGATTATTCGGTTAATCCTGTGGCTATTCAGGGCAATGATACGCCTGCCCAGAACCGTCTCACTATCACGGTGAGGGTACGATTTACCAATAAATTCGATGAAAATTTGAATTTTGAGCAGACCTTTTCGCGTTATGCCGATTACAATAGTTCCCAGAACTTGAGCAGTGTGGAGTCCGGTTTGGTGGAAACCATTGTCGATGCGCTCACCGAAGATATTTTCAATAAAGCTTTCGTGAACTGGTAGTCAACGGTAGTTAGCAGTTAGTAGTTGTTGGGTTAGAACTTTTGTCTGTCGTATAGAGAGGCTTTATGTTGTTGTTGCTGTTGTTGTTGCTTTTTCTTTGAAATAAAACACCCCAGAATCTCTTCCGGGGTGCTTTTATGAAGGGCCGTCATATTATGGCGGCCAATAATCTCAAATGTTACCGTTTTTTCAGACCGAGAATCTCGCGGGCTTCGTCGGAGGTGGCGACGGGGCGGCCGAGCAGTTTGGCCATGCGGACGACCTTATCGACCAGTTCGCCGTTGCTCTTGGCGAGCACGCCGCGTTCGAGGTAGAGGTTGTCTTCGAAGCCCACGCGCACGTTACCGCCCATCACGATGGTGGGAGCGGCGAGGGTGAAGGCGTGGCGACCGATGCCGGTGCTTGTCCAGGTGCTGCCGGCGGGGATGTTCTTCACCAACCAGCAGAGGTTGTCAACGGTAGCGGGGGTGCAGCCGGGCACGCCTAACACGAAGTTGAACTGCATGGGGGCGCCGGGCACTTCGCCTTTGCGGGCCATGGTGAGGATGGTGTCGAGGTGACCCATCTCGAAGCACTCGTATTCGGGTTTGATGCCGCGTTCCATCATGCGTTTGCCGAAGGCGCGCATGGTCGGCATCGTGTTGTCGAAAATCTCGTCGCCGAAGTTGCAGGTGCCGCAGTCGAGGGTAGCCATTTCCGGAATCGGGGTGGTGTCGGTCGATTGCAGTCTCTCGTCGGGGGTCATGCCCACGGCACCGCCGGTCGAGGGAATCAGGATGACGTTCGGGCAAGCCTTGTAGATGGCCTCCTCGCACTCCTGGAAGCGGTCGCGGCTTTGGGTGGGCGTGCCGTCGTCCTCGCGCACGTGCAGGTGCACGATGGCGGCGCCGGCATCCACGGCGCTCTTCGCCTCACGCACGATCTCCTCGACGGTGTAAGGCACGGCAGGGTTCTGTTCTTTCGTTACTTCTGCACCGCAAATAGCGGCGGTTATGATCAGTTTTTCCATATTTTTGGTGTATAGTTTATAGTTTAAGGTTTATAGTTTAGAAGCTTCTAAGCTACTAAACTTGTAAACTAATTTTTCCGTTGGCACTGTTTCGGGACGACGCAGGTGCCGGAGGCGCGGCAGACCACGATGGGCTCTTCCAGCACGTCGGCGGCGGAGGCACTGATGTCGGGACGCGGACGGACGACCTTGCGGGCCTCGAAGACCATCTTGCGGGAGGTGTTGCCCACTTTGGTGATCTCGCCGACCGCTTCGATGTAGTCGCCGGCATACACAGGGGCGAGGAACTCCACGTTGTCGTAAGCGCAGAAGAGGCCTTCATCGCCGTCTTGCATGATGAGCAGCTCGGTGGCCACGTCGCCGAACAGGGCGAGCATGTGTGCGCCGTCAACCAGATTTCCGCCATAATGGGCGTCTTGAGAACTCATTCTCAAACGAATCATTGATGTTTTCTTTTCTTCCATAATGTATTTAATTTCAAAAAATTATAATAATAAAGACATTGTTTTTCGAGACGGCAAAGGTACATAATTTATGAATACGAACAGACGGGCGTTTGAAGTTGGATGTTCGCAGTTCGTTGCTTCGCTTTTCCGAAAATCGGAACTTGGCACCTGAACTTAGAGATGACAAACCGCTATCCTCTCCGCAATCACCTCCGCCGCATGGCCGTCGCCGTACAGCTCGAACGGGAACACTGGCGGGACGTCGAGCAGGTTCTGGACCGTTTGGAGGATGTTCATCGGTTCGGTGCCGACGACGTGGTTGTAGCCGCAGCCCGCTAACTCCGTCCATTCCGTTTCGTTGCGCAGGGTGATGCAGTACTTTCTCATGTAGTAGGCTTCTTTTTGCAGACCGCCGCTGTCGGTCATGACCAACGTGCTGTGGTTCAGCAGGTAAAGCATCTCCAAATAGCCCACGGGTTCGATGAATCGGATGGGGGATCGGTCAATGGGATAGCCGATGGCCTCCAGGCTTTTGCGGGTGTGCGGGTGCAGCGGACAGACGGTCGGGATGGTTTGGCAGGTGAGTTCCAAAGCGTAGAGCATTTGTTTCAGTATCTGTGGGTTATCCACGTTTTCGGCGCGGTGGAGGGTGCAGAGCACGTAGCGGTCGGGGAGTGGAGTGGCGGGTGCGCGCATGAGCGGGGAGAAGATGCGGGCGGCATCCTTCATCACGTCGCCGCACATCACGATTTGCACGTCGGCGGTTTTGCGGCCTTCCGCTTCGAGCTGCCGCACCGCCAGTTCCGTCGGACAGAACAGCAGGTCGCTGAGACGGTCGGTGAGCACGCGGTTGACCTCCTCGGGCATCGCCTCGTTGAAGGAGCGCAAGCCAGCCTCCACGTGCGCCACGGGGATGTGCAGCTTCTTGGCTGTGAGTGCGCCCGCGAGGGTGGAGTCGGTGTCGCCATAGACCAATACGCGGTCGGGCTTTTCGGCCATCAGCACCTCCTCGATGCGCTCCATCATGCGTCCGGTGAGCGCACCGTGCGGTAGCCCGTGGATGTCGAGGTTGTAGTCGGGCTCGCGCAACCCCATCTCCTCGAAGAAGAGCTGCGACATGTTGCGGTCGAAGTGTTGTCCCGTATGGATGGTAATCTCCTGTATTTCATTATTTTGCAGAAATTGACGAGAAACCACCGCTGCTTTGATGAACTGCGGGCGGGCGCCGAGTATGGTGACGATTTTCATTATGTTTTTCTTCAAAAAAGGAATAGTCTTAATAAAATGCAAACATACATAAAATTCGAATATACCCTAAATGAAAAATGTAAACAATGGGCGTTTAAAAGTTAAGCAATATAAAAAATCATATTTTTTTGATTTTTTTGTACATTTGCCGCTTCATTTGGAGATAACAGGTGTCGTAAACTTTATTCAAAATATAAAGCTCTGAGATAATAATGAATAAAAGATCTAAAAGGAAATATTGCAGTAAGATACGTTTAGGTTACCTCTTTGTATTGTTCTTGTTAGTGTGTGTGAAAGTGAAGGGACAGGAGAAGTTCATCTTCACGCCACAATGGACCGCTCAGGCGCAGTTCGCAGGCTACTACGTGGCGCAGGAAAAAGGTTTTTACAAAGAAGCCGGGCTTTCGGTAGAAATTGTACATCCCTCCATCACGCAGCCGGCTTTGAATCGAGTACGCAACAACGAGAGCCATGCCACCACCTTGCAGCTTTGTCAGGCTATGGAAATTTTGGATGATGGTGTCGAGTTAGTGAATATTTTGCAAACATCGATGAACAATGCCATCGTCATCGTGTCGCGACGCGGTGTCAATCCATTGACACAGAAAGGAGAGCGTGTGGGTATCTGGAGCGCGGGTTTCGGCCAGCTGGCCCGATGCATGAATATGAAAGAGCATCTGGGCTATGTATGGATACCTTCTGCCACTAACGTGAACTTGTTTGTGACGGGTGCCATTGATGCGACGTTGGCCATGAGCTATAACGAATATTACCAGCTGGTGCAGACGGGGCTGCCTGTAAGTGAGAAAACTGTGTACCGTTTCCGCGACCATGGCTACAATGTGCAGGAGGACGGTGTGTATATGACACGCGCGTATTATGAAAGCCACCGCGTGGAGGCGAAAAAATTTGCCGAGGCCAGCCGTAAAGGTTGGGTATGGGCGGCAGAACATCCGGAGGAGGCTCTGAATATCGTGATGAAATATGTACACGAAAACCAGATTGTCACCAACAGGGTTTTACAGAAGTTGATGCTGGAAGAAATCCTCCGCCTGCAGGTCGATCGCGAATCGGGGAAAAGGGAATTCCGTCTTCGCCCTGACATGGTCAAAAAAGCCAGTGATTTGATGCTGGAGTGCAAATTGTTGAAACATGAAGTTACATACGAACAATTAATAGCTAAATAACTATGAAGTTTAGAGCTTTTTCCTTAGTCAAGAAGTCGCTGCCGTTGCGCCTGAGCCTTTTGGTCGTTGTTTTCGCCGCCATCGTCCTGATTGCCGCGTTAGGCTTCATGTTCGAGGTCTCGCGTCAAGCTATTCGTCAGGAAGCCATCAACCGTGCCACAAATCAGTTGGACAACACCGTCTTGCGTGTGACCAACATAATGGATCGGGTGGAAGTCGCAACCAACAACATCGAATGGTTGGTGCGCCGCCATCTTAATGCGCCGGACTCCATGTTCGTTTATACGCGTCAAATTTTAGAGAACAACCCCGATCTCAATGGCTGTTCCATCGCTTTCGAACCTAATTTTTATCCGGAGCGCGGACGCTATTTTTCCGCCTATTCACTTAATAACAACGGTACGATTCTCACCACACAGGAGGGAAATGAGCATTACGAGTACTTTTACATGGACTGGTACCAGCTATGTAAGCTGTTGGACCGCCCGGTTTGGACAGAACCCTTCTTGAATTTCAACCCTTACGGCATCAATTCTGACGAGATGATAGCCTCCTATTGTAAGCCCATGAAAAAAAACAATGGGGAATATATAGGCACAGTATCCGTGGATATTTCGTTGGAATGGCTTTCGAAAACCATTTCGGCCGTGAAACCTTATCCCCATTCTTATAGCATCATGATTGGGCAGGGCGGCACCTATTTTGTTCATCCTGACTCGAATAAGCTTGTTTATCAGTCTATTTTTACCGAGTCGATGGAGCAACCTGATTCAGCCATGGTGGAACTTGGCCATGCCATGCAGCGTGGCGAACACGGTATGCGCCAACTCAAGGTTGACAACGAGGATTGTTTTGTTTTCTTCAAACCTTTGGGAACGACGGGTTGGAGTGTGGCCATTGTTTGTACGGAGAACGATATTTTCGGCGGTTTCAACAAATTGCGTCGTACCGTGACGGGTACGGTCTTTGGAGGACTATTGCTGCTGATGTTGGTGTGTGGTTTGTCCATCCGCCACGAACTCAAACCTCTCACGCGCCTTGCACGCCAAGCGGAAACCATCGCCTCCGGTGACTTCAGTATGACATTGCCCCAGGACGATCGGACCGACGAGATCGGGCAACTCAGCCAGACGTTCACCAATATGCAGCATTCGCTGGTCAATTACATTGAAGAATTGAAGGACACCACCACGCAGAAGGCCTCTATAGAAAGAGAACTGAAGGTAGCCAGTGAAATACAGATGAGCATGGTGCCTCGTATTTTCCCGCCGTTTCCTGACCGTGAGGACATTGACCTATACGCCTCCATCTCTCCTGCCAAAGAGGTGGGCGGTGACCTCTATGACTACTTTATCCAGGATGAGAAGCTGAATTTCTGCGTGGGGGACGTCTCCGGCAAGGGTGTTCCCGCTAGCCTCTTTATGGCCGTCACGCGCAACCTTTTCCGCATCGTGGCGCAGCAAGGTCTCTCCCCGGTGGAAATCGCCAACCAAATCAACACGATACTCTCCAAGGATAATGATCAAGCCATGTTTGTCACGATGTTCATCGGCAAGGTCGATCTTCGCACTGGGCACCTCGACTATTGTGAATGCGGTCACAACGCCCCGGTCATCGACGGACAATTTCTTGATATGAAGTACCACAACCAGCCGCTCGGTCTTATTGAGGATGTTCCGTTCTATGGCGAAAGCATAGAGAATATCAAGGGCAAACAGATACTCCTCTATACTGACGGACTTAACGAAGCCGAAAATTCGAATCAGGAGATTTTAGGCAACGAGCGTTTGATTGAGTTGATGCAAGATATGCAGAATATGAATGCCCGTCAGGTGGTAGATTTGCTGACTGTTGCCGTTGAGGAACATAGAGCCGGTGCAGAACCGAATGATGACCTGACATTGTTGTGCTTGAGGGTTGGGGTGTAGTTTAGAGTTTAGGGTTTAGGGTTTAGGGTTTAGGAGGGGTAGAACTGTTTTTTTTTGTACTTTTGCGGTCCAAAAAATTGAGCGATTATGAGAAAGAAAGATGTACCCGTATTGCTGCTTACCGGCTACCTCGGAAGCGGAAAAACCACCTTGGTGAACCACATTTTGACGAATCAGAAAGGCATACGTTTCGCCGTGATTGTCAATGACATAGGAGAAGTGAACATTGATGCGTCGCTCATCCAGAAGGGCGGTATCGTGGCCGAAAAGGACGACAGTTTGGTGGCCCTGCAGAACGGCTGCATCTGCTGCACCCTCAAGATGGATTTGGTGGAACAGCTCACCGACCTTGTCAAAACGCAACAGTTTGACTACATCGTCATTGAGGCCAGCGGCATCTGCGAGCCGGAGCCCATCGCCCGCACCATCTCCACCATCCCGCAGATGAACCCGAAATACACGGAGTTCGGTACTCCGCGCCTCGACTGTATCGTGACGGTGGTGGACGCTCTTCGTATGCAAAGCGAGTTTTCCTGCGGTCACGACCTCGAACGCGAAAACATTGATGATGAAGATATTGAAAACCTGTTGATTCAACAAATTGAGTTCTGCAACATCGTGTTGCTCAACAAAGTGTCGGAAGTGACGGAGGATGAGGTTGAACGTGTGAAAGAGATTATCCACCACCTGAATCCTGGTGCACAAATCATCGAAACCGACTATGCACAAGTGGATTTGGATCGTATTGTGAATACGAAGATGTTTGATTATGAGCAAGTTGCCGTCTCTGTGGGTTGGGTGCGCGAACTGGAGCGCGAAACCACCGAAGAGGAGGAACGCGAAGCAAGGGCCGACCACCACCATCATCACGACGATGAACATGAGCACGAGGAACATCATCATCATCATGACGACGACGATGATGAGCACGAAGAGCACGAACACCATCATCACCACCATCACCACGACCACGAGGGTGGGGAAGTGGAGGAATACGGTATCTCTACCTTTGTCTATTATCGTAGAAAAGCCTTCAAGATTGGCGAGTTCAATAAGTTTTTGTCGAAGAAACGGCCGAAAAACATCATTCGTTCCAAGGGCGTGCTTTATTTCAAGGAGTATCGCGATATGTCATACCTGTACGAGCAAGCGGGCGTGCAGCAGACGTTGAAGGAATCTGGACTTTGGTATGCTACCGCGCCGCAAGAGGATTTGGTGCAGCTGATGCAGGAAGACCCCTCTTTCATGCGCGACTGGGATCCCGAATACGGCGACCGCATGGTCAAAATCGTCTTCATCGGCCAAAACATGGACAAGGAGAAACTCACCCGCGAACTCGACGCCTGCCTCGAAGACTAAATTTTGAAACCTGAAACCTGAAACTTGAAACTATCAAAATGAGCAGTATTTTACTCATCGGAGACATCGTCGGTTACGGCAACCTGGGCATGTCGGTGATGGTGCCGATTCTGTCGCATCTGAAATACGAGATTTTCAGACTGCCCTCCTCGTTGGTGTCCAACAATTTCGGTTACGGGAGGTTTGCGGTGCTCGACACTACGGAATACATGCGGCAGAGTATTGACGTTTGGGAGGAGCAGGGCTTCGAGGTGGATGCGGTCTGCACGGGCTACCTTGTGTCGGAGGAGCAGACGCGGCTGGTGACCGACTACTGCAAGCGGTTGAAAGCCCGCGGCACGTTCATCTTTGTGGACCCGATTATGGCCGACGACGGCAAGCTCTACAACGGCGTCACCGACCACAATGTGGAGTTTATGCGGAGTGTCTGCCGTGTGGCGGATGTGATTGTTCCCAATGTCACCGAAGCCAAATTCCTGGCAGGCAAATATTTGGAAAAAGACTCTTTGACATACGAAGAGGCGGAAGACCTGATTTTGACGTTGCATAAAATGGGCGACAATTCCGTCATCATCTCCAGCATGTTGATGGAGGGTCAGACCTGCACGATGCTGTATGACAAGAGCATCGGCAAGATAAAGGTGCTGCCTTACCAGCAGGTGGAGGCGCAGTTCTCCGGCACCGGCGATGTCTTTTCCGCGATGACCATCGGCCATTATCTGAAGGGCAACACCCTGGAAGACAGCGTTCAAACCGCCATGGACTTCGTGGCGCACGTCATTTCCGCCAATCGCGCCAGCATGCACGCGGATAATGGCATCCCGATTCAGAATCACCTCAGTGAGCTGTAGCGGGAAAGAATCACTGTACTATGCGCTGGAGGGGAAAGGTGAGAGACGGTTGTTCAACTCTGGGGTAACTTTACACTAAGTTTCAGGTTTCAGGATTCAGGTTTTACCAACATCACGGGGTTGTCCGCGCAATAAACATGCGGACTCAGCGAAGGATATTTGTCGCTTTGCGGGTCCACGCTCAACCAAATGCCCAAATCGCTGCTGTAATACCGTGAGCCAAAGTAGCTTAGGCCGGTTTCGGAGTCCTTTTCTTTGGCGGAGAAGGTGAAAGACAATGAAGAATGATGAATGATGAATGATGAATGATGAATAGTGAATACGAGTGTGCTGGCGGTTTTGTTGGAGATTCCGCCACACGGTTGCGGTCTGCCGTGGCCACGGACATGTTGGGGTGTGGCGGAATGACGTACGCGCCGTTGCGGCAGGGGAAGGGAATATGGGCGGCACGCACCGCGCCACGTAACCCCACCGAGGTTCCCGCCGCCCATATTCCCCTTTTGCCTCCGTGCGGGTGACCACCATTCCGCCGCGAACGCAGTGAGTGGCGGAACCCCGGAATTGCCAGGGCACAAAGGAGGTAGTAGAGCCCTTCGGCGGGTTCTGGGGAAGCGGCAGGCGATATGGGTGGCTTGGTCTCATTGTTTTTCCACAAGGCAAAAATACAAAATTTCCAGTATGTATAGATTTGAAATTAAAATCTGTAAGACTCAGTGGCTTCTCGACTGGAACGCCACCTCTATAGGTAGAAGAATTGGGTAAAAATTGTGCTAAACTCGGTTCAACGAATTGAGAATGGCGTTCACCCAAACTCTTATAGGTTTGTTCTTTTCTTAAAACTATTTCTCTTCCATTCGACAATAATCTTGTTATCTTTCAAATAAAGCTTACCAAGACACTGGCAATAATGTGGATACAAGATTTTTCTGCTAATATATTTCGGCTTCGCAAGTGGACACCATGGTTTCAAGGTCACAATAGAGTCGCTTTTTGCAAATAATGTTTCAATGATTGTTGCACTCGTGGCTATATCAAAATTGAATTCAAATAAGTATCCGTTGTGATAAAACACTCCAAAAGACGAAAGTGAGTGATTGAAAGTACTATTGTTAAACCAACGCCAATTATCTAGCACATACCCACTATCAACACATTGTACGATAGTACACATAACTGTCAAGTTATCCAAATCCCCTTGAATAGTCATCTTAAACCAAATTGGACAATCAAAATATAAATTGGAGTAAAAAATCATCGTATCACAGAAAGATCGCATTGAGAGACATTTCAAATCGTACATATTCTTTTCCAACGAGTAACATTCTTTCTGTTTTTCTTGTGAAAAAGCTTTATTTATCACAAATAACCACAGCGTACAAATCAAGATCCTTAATAAGCGTGTGTAACTAATCATTGTATTTTGATTTTCTTGTTGTCGTAATCCCATAAAATTCCCTTAACCATAAGTCCTATAGTTGCCTGAGGACTATTTGTTAAACATATTTCTTTGATTATTCTATCATTCGGACTTGCGAATGTCGCAAATGGGACATTCCGAGGATGGCTATGGATAAAGAAGTAGAGGGGATGATTATGATTCATATCCCTTTGAATACTCGCCTCTAGCACTAATGGAGTGGAACCAGGATCACGACTATGCTTATGACTAGTAGCTAAAGTAGCATATTCGACTGCAAAACCCAGATCTTCTTTCCATTCATTTCCTCCCCAATAACTCCACTCAACATCAGTATTCCTAGAAAGGAATCTCATCAGTTTAAGTCCCTCATTCTCCCTACCTGTTAAATCAAGAGTGGAATACTCTTCGCTTTCTTTCAAGCTGCTCATAATGTTAGGGTTCACTGATATCGATTTTGTTTGACCTTTTTGTTCACCCCACCTATAGGTAATACGATCTCCAAATCTATTTTTTCGACCTTTGACAGCATAAAGTGTATGGTCATTTTCATCTCCTGTTTGGCGAATATGACCGTCTTGATTTACCTCCCACGCCTCCCCATCCGGATCCACCAATTTTATAGGGTCATTCGCGCAGTAAACATACGGTGAAAGCGACGCATATTTGTCACTCATCGGGTCCACGCTCAGCCACACACTCAAATCGCTGCTGTAATATCGTGAGCCGAAGTAGGATAGGCCGGTTTCGGGGTCGCGTTCCTTGGCGGAGAAGGTGAAAGACAATGAAGAATGATGAATGAAGAATGAAGAATAGAGAATAGAGAATACAGTATGTGGCGGAACCCCCAATGGAAACCGAGGACGTTGTGGTCTCCGCGTATCGCGGGTATCTGCGCGTATATGGGTGCAGGCTATCTGCGTTAATCTGCGGGGTCAGCGGGTTATATGTGAGGGTGAAGGGCATAAGTTTTTTTTGATGAGTTAATGTACAATTTCTCGTATTGATTTCAGTCTTAACTTTTTGGAATAATATTCAATCTTATCAGAATTTAGTTCACAATTGAGGGTGCCGTCGGAGTTTTCTGTCCCACCTGTTTAATCCTATTTTATATTTCAAATCGTATTTATAAAACAATTCTCCATTTGCTATAATAGTATGCTTGTCTAATATTTGCACTCTGTAATGTCGATATGGCAGGTAAGTTAATGAAAAATACTTGAAATTCGGCATAAATATAGTCACCATATTCGAATCAACTGGTATATTTTTAAGACTGATATGGCAATAAGGAGAATGTGTGAATGAATACGCATCGCTTGTCGAATAGAAATCAGATCGATATGATATATAAACATCTATCTTCGAAATATGTTGAGAACCATTCAAAAATATGGGGATTCTGTTTGTGCTGTCTATTATACTGACGACGCTTCCATCAGTACAGTGTAAAGTCAGCAGATACAGATAAACTCTGACAAGATTAGAATGTGTTATTTCTTCCTCATAAGGAGAGTTAATGAAAACAAACAAGCTGTCACTTTCCAAAAATCGGCCATATTGTACAGAGAAATCAGTGCACTCGCCTTGATTTTCTATTATTGATCTATCCGCTTCCAAAATATAATAATTCCCTTGTTTCTTATAATAACCGAAACTAATGGTATCTTGAGATTTGTAACCCAAAGTAGGCATGTTGCCAAAATACGGTCTCATTGTATAAGTGCCGGAATCAGAAAGCTGAAGACAGAAATGCGGGCTAAAAAAGGTATTTCGCGATGTTTGTGAAAAAGACCGACAAGGGAAAAAAGATCCAACAATGGCTAAAAAAAGCAATCGTTTGAATTTACTGTGTAACATTTTCGAATAATTTATAGGTTTGATTATTGATTGAAGAAGGAGAATTAATACCTACTCCTTTGAATCTTCTTGTTGAAAAATAAAATTCAGATTTATATGCATGTTCCTCGGCATCTCCCTTATTATCATTAAAAGTGCCCAGTACACCATTTGAAAATGCATGTTGGAATCTATCTGCTATCCAATCTCCCACATGAACGCATTCATGCCAAGCCGTTTCTTTTTTTATGTCAGAATAAATATTAATATCAATAATTTTAGAATTGCCGGTTTCGCGTTGAGTAACACTGCTGGTTGTATTGTCAGAAATAGAGAAATGAAATTTATGCTCCGTCGTATTACCCATATCAATGAGATTGTCAACACCTTCTTGCAAATATGATATCTTCCTTTTATAACATTCAATAAGTAATTGATTGTCAGAAATTCCATCTGTTTTTCCTTCCTCTTTATACTTGTCAATCTGGTTTTGCAACCTAGCTATTTTACTTTCTGCTCTTCTTATTAATCTTTCAGCTTTTTTTATTAGCCTATTAGCAAAAACCTCATCTGTATATGATTCCCACTCCTCCCCATCCGGGTCCACCAACTTCACCGGATTGTCCGCGCAATACGTGTACGGCGAAAGCGAAGGATATTTCGCAGCCATCGGGTCAACGCTCAGCCAAATGCTCAGGTCGGAGCTGTAATACCGTGAGCCGAAGTAAGATAGGCCGGTTTCAGAGTCCTTTTCCTTGGCGGAGAAGGTGAAAGACAATGAAGAATGATGAATGAAGAATGAAGAATAGTGAATACGAGTGTGCTGGCGGTTTTGTTGGAGATTCCGCCACACGGTTGCGGTCTGCCGTGGCCACGGACATGTTGGGGTGTGGCGGAATGACGTACGCGCCGTTGCGGCAGGGGAAGGGAATATGGGCGGCACGCACCGCGCCACGTAATCCCACCGCGCTCCCTGCCGCCCATATTCCCCTTTTGCCTCCGTACGGGCGACCACCGTCATTCCGCCGCGAACGCAGTGAGAGGCGGAACCCCCAATGGAAACCTCGGACGTTGTGGGCTCCGCGTATAGCAGGTGGCAATGCGAAACATTCTCGTATATATTGTGGTCAATGCAGAATTCGTGGGACTTTTTCATTGTGGTATTGATTATCTATCAGTTTTTTATGGTATAATAATGATCACATTTGATGATTTTGTTCGCTTTGTGTTTATTGACAGGTTCGTTGATTCGAATTACAGAAGAAATGCAATCGTTTAACACAGCTGTGTCTCTTTCTGAAGCATACAGATACCCTACATATAAATGTTCAACGCCAAGGTTACTTAGTCCATTCAAATGATCTGCTTTTTCCAAATTGTAAATTAAACAAAATTTCCAAAACAATCCATCGTACCCACTTTCACACTCCAAACCTTCCTTTAGAATGTTGATTTTTTCTCCTTTTTGATAAAGTCTCTGCATTTTCAGAAGAAAGTTGTATAAAGTGTCTTGAATCTGCGAGTCGTAGTATGGGTCTTCTTCACTAATAAATAAAACGGCATCATTGTAGGAGAAATTATAACATTTAGATTGTCCAATTGTAATGGTCGCAATATTGCTGTTGGGGGGCAATTTAATTACATATGCAGGGGAATCCTCTAATGGTTTATATAAAAATGCTTCACAATCACATGTGCGCGTATATGATTTGCAACTATTTAAAATAGTTATTATACACAAATAAATTATCCACCGTTTATCGTTGTTTTTCATAGGATTTGATATCAAAAGGTAAATATGGAGCAGTACCATCATCATTCAACAAGTAAGGTTTATCTCCCCCAAGAAAAGTCCCATCAGGTGTCTCATTCTTCTTATAATATGTTCTATATCTAAGCCCTAATTCTTCTCGTATAAGATTTTCCCTATAACAGGCCACCCACTCACTTTTCTTTAATTTATCTACAGGTGTAACATCCGTCCAATTATTATTGTCGTCAAATGCATGCGATAATTCATGTGCTAAATCACAGGTTCCATTACTTTCTCCCAATGGATTTCCTTGAACCGGCATTTTTGTTCCATTAGAGCTCCATGTAATAGTATTTTTTTGTTTGTTTTTCTCATATCCACTCGCACCAGCAATAATCTTATAGTGCGTCCCTGAATTTTGTAAATCAGAGATCATACGTTTTCCCTCAGTAGTCTTATTGATCTTGTCCAACGAATATTTAGCTTTATTGACGAAACGATTTAATTGGCGTTCATCGAGAACATCTCCTTTTATATGAGTCAATGTTCCGTCTTTTTCGTATCTATATTGTGATCCTCGCCATTCAATAATTATCTCTTCCCCATTCGGATCCACCAACCTAACCGGGTTATCCGCGCAATACGTGTACGGCGACAGCGACGCATATTTGTCACTCATCGGGTCCACGCTCAACCATACACTCAAATCGGAGGAATAATATCTTGAACCAAAG
>CAMKLG010000019.1 GCA_946413585.1 uncultured Bacteroidales bacterium | reverse complement strand
TTTTCAAGATAGGGTTATCATTTACTGATTACCCATATTCCATTTCCAAAATGGCAACACCTCAATTGTACCTGCAACAGTTTGGATGGTGTCGGTTTGGTTTTCTGTGATAATCAGCCCATTATGAATGGAGAATGTACGCATTGCTTCTTCTATGCCTGCCGTTTCACGATGCAGGTTGTCAGGATTTAGTTCGACACATACTTGTAACAATTGCGTGGGAGTACCTTTTTCCACCACCACAAAATCACATTCACCTTTCCCCTCAAAATAACAGATGTGCGGATATTGGTTTCTCAATGCAATGTAAACAAGATTTTCCAAAAGGTGTCCTTCGTCTGTCATGGAATGGGTGGAAAGCGAGTAGGCGAGCCCGGTGTCAGCGGCGTAAATCTTTTTTGGACTAACCATTTGCGAGCGGACGGAGTAACTGTATTTCTCGACAAATGAAAACAAATAACTGTTTGCCAAATAATTACACCAGTTCAAAATGGTATTGGTGGCGTTTACTGAGATTGCCTGTTTAATTTTTGAAGCGGAGAATTTGTTGCCGACATTCTGCATAAGGAAATTTGCCAACCTTTGCAGGGACGACACTTCCTTGATACCGTACCGCACAATAATGTCGCGATAGAGAATATCCTGAAACAGTGTTGTGAGTTGCTGTGTGTCTCCAGTCTTCAAATATTCGGGAAAACCTCCAGCAAACAGATATTTGTGGAAGGATTCGTATGAAGCAGTTTGAGATTTCAGTTTCAGAAATTCGGTATATGAGAATGGGAAAAGTTCCATCTGAATGTGCCTGCCGGTAAGGTGAGTGCCCAACTCCCGACTTAACAAGGAGGCATTGGAACCGGTAATCACAACCTTATAATGATTATCCAATTTCTGTCGCACATAAACCTCCCAATTAGGCAATGATTGAATCTCGTCGAACAGGAGCCATTGGGCATTATATTTCGCAATGACATTATCAAGGCGGGCATAATCGTTCGTGGCGAAGTCCATCAGCAGAGGATGCTCAAAGTTGATGTATAATGCAGGTTCCGAAAGTTGACGGTAGAGTTGGGCAAGCAGGGTACTTTTCCCACAACGCCTGATGCCGCTAATGACGGTGGCGTGTGAAGCAATACTACCCAATGGGATATTCTTTTCTCGTACGATTCCCGCCTCATCCGTAGAGATTCTATCGTGCCATTCTTGTATTACTTGTTCAATAGTCTGCTGTAGTATCATATTTATCCGTTTGTTGTAAAGTTGTTCATTTGGAACAAACAATATTGTTCGCTGCAAAAATACAAAATTAACAAATATGAAGCTATCAAAACTCTCGTAAATAGCACTGCTGTCTCCTTATTTTTTTGTCAGTCAGCAAGTTCGGTGCATTTTCGGTGCATTTTTTTAGACATAAAAAAATCTCACAAGTCTGGTTTCTAATGACTTATGAGACTTTGTTGGCGGACCGGACGAGACTCGAACTCGCGACCCCATGCGTGACAGGCATGTATTCTAACCAAACTGAACTACCGATCCGTTTGTCGTTTTGACGGTGCAAAGATACACTTTTTTTCATTCCATCATCACCAAAAAGAAAAAAAAATCTTTGATTTGTAATTATATGGTAATGAGAAATTTATGTTTGATTTTAGGTCTTTTCATCGGACCTTTCGACCCCCGTTTTCAACCTTACCCCCTCCGTTTTTCGCAGAAAATCCCAAAATCTCCACATATTTCACCTCCCTATTTTCTACTCCCTATTCCCTATTCCCTACTCTCTACTCCCTATTTCCTCGACCCTCGACCCTTGACCCTATTCCTCACCGATCCTTCACGCACCTCACCGAATGCCCATAACACTTATACTCCAAATAGTTATAGCCCTCGTTTTTATAGTCATACACCGTACAACACCAAGCCTGGTCGTGGCTGAAGTTATCGGCACTCCAGAATGAGGTCTGTAATCCAGCATATTGGTGTCCTTTTTCCGTATATGAGCCGGCAGGAGTAGCATCGAAGCCGAGGTTATAGCGGTCGAGCGTGAGATGCGGGGTCCACTGTTGCGTGGGAGCCTTCATCATCTCGCCCGCCTTCTTGTGCCCGCCTAACGTGTTGAACAGCACATCCCAATCATCATTGCTGGGGAGATGCCATCCTTCAGGGCAAATGCCACGCATAGGCATTGGTGTCGCCTTTCCGGATTTGTAATGATCCGAAAGATCCAACGCTGCCGCCCAATTGTAGAGCACCCCGTGACGAAGATCGGTCGGAAGCGCGTAATAGGCTGCGAACTCTGGTTGCGAAGCGGAAAAATAGGGGTTGGAATACCACCTTTTACCCGTAGGGGAGGTTGTACAGCGCATGTTTTCAGCCATCCAACACTGCGAACCGATCTGCACCGTACGATAACGGTTGCCCTGATGGTCGATAACGGTCGGCGAGGTAGGACAAAACGAGAAGAAACGGGTTTCCTCTGTCTGCGCTATCAAAGAAAACGCGAAAAGAAAACAAATCACCGTCAAAAAGGCTCTTTCACATATAAAAAACGATTTCAATATATTCATTTCATAAAAACAAAAAGGAATATCCGAAAATATTCCTTGAGCTTATTTTACTATAACCATCTTCTATAACCTATAATCCATAACCCATAACCATTAATACTTCGTCAAAGACTCGAACTTGTCAAGGTTTTTGAGGGCGATAGCAGTACCGCGGGCCACGGCGCGCAGCGGGTCTTCTACCACGTGGACAGGTAATTGCGTGATTTTGTTGATGCGCTTGTCGAGGCCACGCAAGAGAGAACCACCACCAGCAAGATAAATACCAGTCTTGAAGATATCGGCAGACAACTCGGGCGGGGTTACGTTAAGTGCCTGCATCACAGCATCTTCAATAGAGTTAATAGAATTGTTCAACGCAGTGGCAATCTCCTGATAGTTGATCATGATGCTACGCGGAATACCGTGCACCAAGTCACGACCATAGACTTCGTAGTCGGCAGGCGGGTTGTCAAGATGTGTGACAGCTGCACCAACGTTGATTTTGATCTGTTCCGCAGTCGGAATTCCGATATCAAGGTTGTGCTCACGACGCATAAACTCCTTAATATCCGTATTTAAGCGGTCACCGGCAACCTGTACCGATTTCTTGGACGCGATGGAACCCAAGGCGATGACGGCCACTTCGCTGGTACCACCGCCGATGTCGATAATCATGTTACCGTTGGCATCCAACACATCAATACCACTGCCAATAGCGGCTGCCATTGGTTCATAAATCAATCTAACTTCCTTAGCACCTGCTTGTTCCGCAGACTCACGCACAGCACGTTCCTCCACCTCGGTGATACCCGAAGGAATACAAATCACCATCTTCATGGCGGGAGTGATCAAGGAATGCTTGGTATTGGTCATCTTGATGAATTCGCGCAACATCAGCTCAGTAGGCTGGAAGTCGGCAATAACGCCGTTACGCAAAGGACGTACCGTATATATTTCACCGGAGGTTTTACCCTCCATCATCAAAGCTTTCTTACCCACAGCCACCACAGATTTCGTACGGGAATCAATGGCGATAATAGACGGCTCATCCACCACCACCTTGTTGTCGTGCAAAATGACGGTGTTGGCAGTACCCAAGTCAATAGCTATCTCTCTAGTAAACAATGAAAATAAACCCATTTTCTCTTCTTTTTATAAACTTGCAAAAATATAAAAATTATTGAGATTATACGAATTGAATTTCAAAAAGTTACATAGTCAAAAAAAATGTATTTTTGCCCGCTTCTATTAAAGATTCATCATCTAAAAATGGACTAAAAAATGAAAAAAATTCTGATTAGTGCTTGCGTATTGCTGACTGCCTTTCTACTCACGACATGCAACCGTGACGTGAACAATCTGACAGGCGATTACAGTTACAAACTCTCAGGCGATGTGATTCTCACCCATGCCGACGGCGAAGAGACGCATCATTTTATCCATCGTAACGGTCAAATGAACGTATTAAAGGATAAATCTCGAAAGTCTGGACTTGTTATCACCATGAATGAGATGAACGGCGGATGCTACACCCTTCTAGCTGAAGTTCAAGGAGATACAATTGTACTGCAACCTCATCAGTTCTCCACCACATTGCTTTCCACAGAAGGTATCCCCTCTATCGGTCAAGAGGGCTCTCATACGATGGTTTATCAGATTTCAGCAGCGGGCAGCGGCCGTCCAAACGACCAAATGTTGATTCTGCGGGAGCATTGGACGGGCAATCAAAGCAGTGATGCTTCGGTTAGATTACATGCTCCTGAAATAACGATTTTGGCAGAGAAAAACTAATGGTAATGAACAGATTATCAATTATATATATCATCATCGGGATATGCCTCCTGTTTTGCGGATGCAAGCGTAAGGAGAAGCAGCCTGAGCGTACGCCGCTATTGGTAGAGGTGATGGTGACCGACACAGTTTCTGGCAGTATGACTCGCACTTACGTGGGCGAAGTGGAGGAGAAACTCTCTGTGTCACTGAGCTTTCCTGTCGGCGGAAGGGTCGAGCGTGTCTATGTGCACGAAGGCGACCACGTAAGTGCAGGGCAGAAGCTTGCCATAGCCAACAGCTCCAACGCGCAAAACGCCTACAACTCTGCAAAAGCCTCGCTACAACAAGCCGAAGACGCTTATAATCGACTGAAAAAGGTATATGAACAGGGCAGCCTGGCTGAGGTAAAGTGGGTGGAGATGCAAGCCACGTTGGAAAAAGCTCGCTCTATGGAACAAATCGCTCACAAACAGCTGGAAGACTGCACCTTAACAGCACCTATTTCGGGCGTGGTAAGTAATTGTAACGCTAAAGCTGGTAGCAACATGCTACCTGGCGAACCTGCTTTCACCCTCTTAGACATGGGTAGCGTTTCCGTAACGTTCTCTGTACCAGAGAGTGAAATCAACTCTGTAAAGATAGGCAACGAAGCTTACGTTTGTGTGCCTGCGCTCAACAATCGGATACTCACGGGGCGAATCACTGAACGCAGCGTGTCGGCATCACGCATCGCACACAGCTACCAAGTGAAGATTGCCTTCCCCAATCCTGACAAATCACTGCTACCTGGCATGGTCTGCAAAGTTATGCTGAATCAACCTGATAATCAAGGATTTGTAATTCCTGCTAAATGCGTACAAACCCGTCCCGAGGGCCTTTCTGTGTGGGTGGTAGAAAACGGTCGTGCACAACGCCGCCTCATCGCCTCCACAGAATTCGTGGCCAACGGCATACTCGTCTCCTCCGGCCTCCACCCCGGCGACACCATCATTACCACCGGTCTCCAAAAACTATATTCGAATGCTGAATTAAAAATTAAGAATGATAAATAATATATTAAAACATTTTCATTGAGCAGTCCCGAAGGGACAAAACGCACGAAGAGCAATTAACCCTACATAAGCGAAACGCAATGTAGGGTAGCTCAGTCAAAATAAAGAACAATGTCCGTTAAGCACCACATCCTCTCTGCAATGCGCAGCCACAATATCATCTTCTTTATTGTGGCCTGCTTGGTGGCGTTTGGCATCTTCGCATTGCCGCGACTAAATAAGGATGAATTTCCGCAATTCATTATTCGACAGGGAATTGTAGCGGCTGTCTATCCTGGCGCATCTTCGCAAGAGGTGGAAGAACAGGTGACCAAGCCACTGGAACGTTTCCTATTCACATACGCTGAAATCGACAAGGACAAAACCTACTCGGTGACCGAAAATGGCATTGTCTATATCTATGCGGAGCTGCGCGTGTCGGTGAGAGACAAAGACGAGGCGTGGTCGAAAATCCGTCACGGACTGCAACTCTTCAAGAAGACTTCACTACCGACGGGCGTGCTGGAGGTCGTGGTCGTGGACGATTTCGGAAACACCTCTTCCATGCTGCTGACGGTCGAGTCGCCCGAACGCACACCCCGCGAACTGGAAGATTACGCCGAACAGCTTTGCGACCGACTGCGCAATATCCCCGAAATGGGCAACATCAAGATTCTTGGACAACAAAACGAAGAGATTGCCGTAACCATTGATCAAGAAAAGCTGGCGGCATACGGCATCAGTCAGCGAGCTTTGCTACTGGAACTCGCCACACAAGGATTGCGAACGATGGGCGGCAGTGTGGAGACCGAAAGTGGAGAGGCACAAGTCTATGTTACCATTCCGTATCAGTCTGAGTATGAGGTTAGTGAGCAAATTGTCTATGCTGACCCTACTGGCAATGTGGTGCGTTTGCGCGATATTGCCACCATCGAACGGCGCTACGCAAAACCAAAAAACTACATCAAATTCAACGGAGCTTCTACTGTGCTGATTTCCATGGAGATGGCTCCTGGAAACAATATCGTCGCATTCGGAAAAAAGGTGGAAAAGGAAATCAACCAATGCAAGAAAAACCTGCCTCCAGACGTGGATATGCACCGTATCACCAACCAACCATACGTGGTCAACAAGTCGGTGATGTCATTCCTGCGCGACCTGGTCTTCTCCATCCTCGTGGTCATCGCCGTGATGCTGCTGCTCTTCCCGTTGCGAACAGCCTTAGTGTCAGGCTCCAGCGTGCCCGTGTGCACCGCCATCACCATGGGACTGATGTACATCTTCGGCATTGAGCTGAACACCGTCACCTTGGCCGCACTCATCGTGGTGCTTGGCATGATTGTGGATGATTCTGTGATTGTCATTGATGGTTATACAGATATGCTACATCGTGGCTATTCGCGTTGGTATTCAGCATTTTACAGCACAAAAGCACTATTTGTCCCCATGTCGCTGGCCACACTCGCCATCTCGGGGATGTTTTTCCCGATGACCCGCATCATCACGGGTCCGTTGGGCGATTTCGTGCAACTTTTCCCTTGGACGGTTTTATTTGCACTAGTCTGCTCCATCTTCTATGCTGTATGGGTAATTCCTTATCTATCAACGGTTTTCATTAAGAGAAACAAAGACGGTATCGCGCCCAATCGCTTTGAAGCGGCACAAAATCGTTTCTTTATTTTCTTGCAGAATGTTTACGAGGATGTGCTTTCGCACTGCTTTCACCACCCGGCAATCGTGATTGGATTGGGATTAGGAGCTGTGACTTTGGGCGGGTTCCTCTTCACCCGTCTGCAAATCCAAATGCTACCCAAAGCTGACCGCAACTGTTTCGCAGTAGAAATGCATCTTGCTGATGGAAGCACACTTGCACAAACCGAAGCCATTGCCGACAGTATGGAAATAGTGCTACGCAACGACCCGCGTGTGGAGTCCGTCACCTCCTTTATCGGCTGCTCTTCACCGCGCTTTCACGCCACCTACGCCCCGCAGATGGCACACAAAAACTATGCGCAGTTCATCGTCAACACCACTTCCGAAAAGAATACATTGAAGATCATTCGAGAATACGGACCAAAATATGAAAACCACTTCCCAAATGCCTATATACGTTTCAAACAGATTGATTATCAAGCAGTAAACAATCCAGTGGAAGTGCGCTTTTCGGGCAATGATTTCGAAACCCTAAAAAGGGCCGCCGACTCATTGAAAAACTACCTGAACACCTTCCCGGAACTGACGTGGGTGCATTCCAATATGGACGAAACCTCACAAAATATCCGGATCTCGCTGAAGAGCGATGAGGCCACCCGACTCGGAATCACACAAACGGCCCTCTCGCTCTACCTTTCCAGTGCATTGAGCGGACAAAATCTGACCAATGTATGGGAAAACGACTATAAGATTCCCGTGATGCTCTACACGCGGGAACATGGGGATACAAACACTTATCAGTCTATTGAAGACCTGCTCGTTCCAACCTCAATACCAGGTACTTGGGTACCCGTTCGACAAATTGCGGATGTGGAACCCGAATGGCACGACGCGATTATCAACCGTCGAAACAGCATCCGAAACGTCACCGTAGGCGCAGACCTCAACTTCGGTTACAGTCAGCCTAGCGTGATGAAAAAAATCGACCAATATCTCAAAGACCATCCTCAACCCGACGGTGTGGAAATCTCCTACGGCGGCCTCACCGGGGTGAATGGCATGGTAATCCCACAGATTGTACTCAGCTTCATTGCTGCAGTACTTGTACTCTTCGTCTTCCTGCTTTACCATTTCGGTCGTTTGGATATTGTATTCCTCACATTATCAGCTAGTTTAATCTGTGTGTTCGGAGCATGTCTGGGTTTGTGGATATTCGGGCTCGACTTCAGCATCACGGCCGTGTTGGGTGTGGTGAGTTTAATTGGCATTATTGTAAGAAATGCCATCATTATGTTCGAATATGCCGAGAATTTGCGTAAAGTGCACCATCACAGTGCCAAAGAAGCCGGTTTTGAGGCTGGGAAACGCCGTATGCGCCCCATTTTCCTGACTTCCGCCACCACCGCTTTAGGTGTGATGCCGATGATCATAGCGCACACCGCCCTCTGGATGCCCATGGGCGTGGTGATTTGCTTCGGCACCATCTTCTCCCTGCCGCTGGTTGTGACGGTACTGCCCGTGGCATATTGGCAAATATTCAAAAATGATGAATGACGATGAATGATAGACGATGAATAAAACGATAATAACGATAATAATCACATTGGCGTGTTTGTCAGTGGGAGCGCAGCGTTTACCCATCGACAGCTGTCTGCTCTCGTTGGACAGTTGCAAGGCGTTGGCGTTGCGTAACAATTTGGAGATCAAGAATGCCGCGTTGGATGTGCAGGCGGCACAGGAGGTTAAAAAGCAGGCGTTTACCAAATATTTCCCCAACGTGAGCGTGATGGCGGGCGGCTATTATGCAGCGAAACCACTCATCGAATATGGTATCGACGACATCGGCAACGCCCAAGCGCGACAATGGCTGCACAACCTCTACTACGAGTACGGTGCCGCGATGGGGCTGCCTGACCGGATTTCGATGTGCGAGAACGGCGTGATGACTGGCGCAATGCTCGTGCAACCTGTCTATATGGGCGGACAGATTGTGAACGGCAACAAATTGGCGAAAGTGGGCGTGGAAGCCGCAGAACTTCAAGGACAGCTTACCGAAGACCGTATCCTTCAACAAGTGGAGGAATACTACTGGCTGATTATCTCGTTTCAGGAGAAAAAGAAAACGCTTCAACAGGCTTTGACTTTCCTGGATACGCTTCGCCGTGATGTAACTACGGCTGCTGAAGCTGGATTGGTCTCTCATAATGATGTCCTGAAAGTGAAACTCAAGTGGACAGAAATCTATAACAATCGCGAAAAACTCCAAAACGGCATTCGATTAGCCACCCTTGCCCTCGGTCAGACGATTGGGCAAGACACGGGAATCCTCATACTGACCGACACTATCGGGGAGATTTCAGAATGGAGGGCGAGTTGGACAGATCCAGGTGCCGCCGTTATGGGTCGCAAGGAAACACAATTACTTGATATACAGGTTGATGCCGAGGAGTTGAAGAAAAAGATGGCATTAGGAGAGACGTTGCCGCATTTGACGATTGGAGGAACAGCATCTTACGGCAACTTAGTATTCGATCGTTTCAACGCCAATGCACTGGCATTCACCACGTTGCAGGTTCCGCTAACTGGCTGGTGGGAAACCTCTCACAAACTGAAACAGCACGACATTCTGATTCAGAAGGCGAAGAACGAGCGAGCGGATCTCATGCAAAAAATGTACTTGGAAACCTTGCAGGCATCCAACAACGTCGATGAAGCCCACAACCAATACAAGCTGATGGAACTGGCTCTGCAAGACGCCGAGGCGAACCTTCGGGATGTCAAAGCCGATTATGATGCCGGCCTCGTTCCCATCTCCGACCTTCTCGAAGCCCAAACCCTCCTCCTCCAAACTCAAAACCAACGCACCGACGCTCTCATCGACCTCAAAATCAAGACAGAACACTACAAAAAACTAACTTCTAACAACCAATAGCCAATAACCAAAAGCCCAACAATCAACAGCTAACAGACAATGTCTTAAAACGTGATAATTATCCAAATTATGAAAATACTAATCCTCATCCTTTTCCATAGCATTTTCATGGAAGCCAACGGCTTATGGTCATGGCCATGGCTCGCAAACAGACACCAGAACGAAGTCATCAAAGAAGAAGGAAACACCGACACGCTCACCTTGATGTTCATCGGGGATGTGATGTCACACATGCCGCAGGTGAAAGCCGCACAACTGGACGACGGCACATACGACTACGCACCGTGCTACCGCTTCCTCGCGCCCTACATCGCTTCCGCGGACATCTGCATCGCCAACATGGAGGTTCCCTTGGCCGGCGCGCCATACTCGGGCTACCCGCAATTTTCCTGTCCTGACAACATGATGTCGCAGCTCTACGAGGCTGGCGTGGATGTCTTCCTGACTTCCAACAATCACACTTGTGACAAAGGCGCGAAAGGAATTCGCCGCACCATCCAAGTGATGGACAGTTTGGGCATCCCGCACGTGGGTACGTACCTCGACAGCGTGGATTTCCAGCAGCGCAACCCGCTGATTGTGGAGAAAAACGGATTCCGCATCGCCATCCTGAATTACACGTACGGCACCAACGGCATCCCTGCTCCGAATCCGTTCATTGTCAACCTGTTGGACTCCGCTTGCATCGCCCGTGACGTGGCCCGCGCACGCGAATTGAAAGCCGATTACATCATAGTGATGCCGCACTGGGGTATCGAATATGAACGACATCAAAACAAGAAACAAATGGGTTACGCAAACTACATGTACGACTGTGGTGCCGACATGGTGATCGGCGGACATCCGCATGTAGTACAGCCCATTACACTGGAAAATAAAAACCAACTAGGTGTACCTCAGCGAATTACAGCCTACTCTTTGGGTAATTTTGTCTCCAACCAGCGCAATCGCTATACCGACGGCGGCATCATCGTGAAATGCGAGATTGTGCGCAATTCCACTGGTGCCATTCGCGTCACAAATTACGAATACCTGCCCTATTGGGTCTATAGAGGCATCTGCCAAGGAAAGTATCAGTATCACATCCTACCAGCCAAGCACGCCGTGGAAAACAACGGATTCTACGATGTTCATGGCACCGATTCGGTAGCGTTAAACCTCTTTTACAAAGACACCAAAGATTTGATTGACAACGTTCCAGAATCACAATTCCAATTTTAACCATAAAAAAAGCACCGCTGTTGCGGTGCTTTTTTTAGCTAAAAGCTAATAGCCAAAAACTATTTAATATTCGGTTCTTCCAAACCGAGGTGTTGTTTTTTATCGACTGCCTTCAGGATGATACCCAAGATAAGAGCGGCGACACCGAGGCAAGCCAACATCACCAACGGCCAAGTGTAGTCGTAAGAGACAGCGGCTGTTTCAGCATCTATCAAACCTTGGTTCATTTGATCAATAATATCCGTATTGGTCTTGTCGAGCACCTTACCGATGAGCAACGGGAAGAGCCACAAACCGATGTTCTGAATCCAGAAGATAAGCGCGTAAGCGGAACCGATGATCTTTTCATCGACCAATTTCGGGACGCTCGGCCACAAAGCAGCGGGCACCAATGAGAAGGATGCACCCAACACCAAGATGGTGAGGTAAGCCACGATAACACCGCCAGCGGCACTGCCCTTGAATTGCGGCAGAATGAAAGCGAAGGTCAAGTGACAGATAATCAGTAACAAAGAGCCAATCATCAACATAGAAGCGGCTTTACCTTTGTGATCGACATAGTTACCCAAAATCGGGGTGATGGCCACGGCCAACAACGGGAAGACGGCGAAGATGGTCTCGGCCGTGCCGCGCATGAAGCCCATCCAGCAATAGACCACCAAAGCCACCACTGCAGCAACCATCAAACCGACTTTCGCGGTTTTGTTCTTGGAGAAGTTGCTGGTGAACGAGCAGACGGCCACTGCCAACATGATGAGGTATTGGATAATCGTCACGGAGCTGCCACCCCAGAAGGTGTTAGGATCTGCCTCTGTGAGCGTAAGATTACATTGCAACATGTTCACAGCATATTTCTGGAACGGGAAGATGGCGCTGTAGTAAAGCACACAAAGAAGAGCCACCAACCAGAAACCGCCGGAAGAGAGAATCTTGCCAATATCGGACACTTTGAATGGATCGTCTTTCTCTTCAGCCTCGCCGGTTTGAGCGTCTAACTTCTTGTCCATGAAGAAATAAACGATGAACATCATCAAAGCGATACAAAGCAGCACCACACCGAAAGCCACAGAGCGGGAAACATCGATGTTACCACCTAATTTTGCAAAGAAGGGTGAGAAGATCATGCAGGTAGCGACACCCAGACGGGCAAGAGCCATCTCAGAACCCATAGCCAAAGCCGTCTCACGACCTTTGAACCATTTCACGATACCGCGGGAAACAGTGATACCGGCCATTTCCACACCGCAACCGAAAATCATGAAACCGACGGCGGCCACTTTAGCGGAAGCAGGCATTCCTTCATAGAAAGGAGCAACGCCAAGTTCTTGGAAACCAGGGATGTAGTTAAGGTGATTGTTGAACCAAGCCTCCACGCCACTGCCCATAAAGGCCTCAGTGACAGCATAATACTTGATCAAACCACCGATCAGCATCACCGCGCCGGAAAGCACTGCGGTGAAACGGACACCCATCTTGTCGAGGATGATACCCGCGAAGATGAGGAAAAACACGAAGACGTTCAGGAAGGTCTCCGCACCCTGCATCGTACCGAAAGCGGTTGAATCCCAACCTCTTGTCGATTGCATGAGGTCCTTGATAGGCGAAAGGATGTCCATGAAAATGTAGGAACAGAACATGGCCAACGCCAGCAGCAACAACGCCGTCCATCTCATGGCCGCGCTGTCTCTCAATGTTTGTAATTTTTCTTCCATATTTTATAATTTTAGTTAGAAATAATTATCGTTTTATTGTAGAGACGCGCCATGGCACGTCTCTACAGAGGTCATTCGTTTTTTTCAGACCTATTTTTGCTCGATCTCACCAAGTCTATCAAAATATAACCCGTTGCCAACCCCCAAAGTGCCATCAGAACAGGATTGTTCCTCAGGATGTTGTCCGAAAATTGCCCGGCTTTATACCAATAGAGCAGCGAAAGCACTAAACCCACTGCCATAGCGACAAGGTGCATCCACGAGAGATTCTTCTGCCAAAAGTCCTTATTCTTGCTCATCTACAATCTTATCATATTGGTAATTAAAATAGTTACTGCGAATTTTCTCGCGAATCTGCTCATCGCTCCAACGCACTAAATCATAGTAGCTGAAACGACAATACATCATGAATTTCAACAACTCTTCTCCCTCTAAACCAGTAAGTTCCGAAACCAACTCGCGATTGTATTTCTGTTGAATGCGCTCCACCTCATCTCCGTAAGAAAGCATCTCATTGTACAAACGGTTGATCTTGGCGTGCTTGTTGTACTTGTCATACAGGAAAGAAATCGGAGACATCGTGATTTTTCCACCTAGCGACAGCATATTTCCACCATCCTGATAGGCAGCGTTGGCCTTCTGCATTTCCGACAAATGCACATCTTCGGCACGTTTGTAATACTCCGGTAGTTTCAACGTCACAATGTCCTTCTTAAAGCCTTCATACGAAGGGTTGATGCCGATAATCGTCACCTCTTTCAGCATCGTGGCTTTATAATAAAGGAAGAAATCCTCAAAACCGTAAAACAGCTTCTGATCAATGACCGTTACCAGCTGCCGATAAGTGGATTTGGAAATGATAAGCGTGTCATTTAGAGATAAATTGATCTCAAAATGACCGTTTTTGTCAGTAAAAGCAAACTTTTTCGTACTCACATTATAGACACTAGCCCCTGACAGTGGCTGATAGGTGATTCCGTCGAACACCCGCGCAGCATACTTCTTTTGCTGCGCTTGCACCACCATCAAGCATCCTAATATTCCTAATATGAACAAAAATTTTTTCACGGTTGCAAAAGTACAAAATAATTATAAATGATGAATGAAAATGATGAATAGTAAAAAAAGAAGGGTACCCATTAAACTTTATGCCCAATAAACAGTCGCTAAATCAATAGTTTCTACAAAAAAATATGAAAAAGTTTATCTTGATTTTTGGTTTTATATCACTGTTTTTCAACTGTTTAACAGCTCAAGACACTCTACGGTTAACTTTAGAGGAATGTTTGCAATATGCTGAAGCCCATAACTTTTCCATTCAATCCGCCAATATCAACATCTCTACCTCAGAGCTGAATTTGAAACAGGCCAAGCTAAACATCGCACCGACAGTGTCTGCCACGGCTACGCAAAACGTCAACTTCGGCAACTACGAAAAATCGGTGGGTTGGGGAGGCAACTACGGCATCAATGCCGGCATGACCCTCTTCAACGGTTTAAGCAACGCTAACAAAATCAAGCAGAGCAAGTTGGGTGTCGAACAGTCACAGTTGCAACTAGAAAGTAACAAAAACTACATTCGCATTTCTGTGATTCAAGCATTCCTCGCCGTCATGATGAACGAGGAATTGCTCAACTATCAACAACAGGTGCTGAACTCCAGTAATGAACAGGTGGAACAGGGCAAACAACGACTCGAGGTGGGGCAAATTTTGGAAAGCGATTATAAGATGTTGCAGGCACAATACACCTCAGACCTTTATAACATTGAAAACACCAAAAACAATATTCAGTCCAATTATCTGACACTCAAAAATTTACTATCAATAGACCCCGCCACGAATCTATCCATCGTCAGTCCCGACAGTGCAACGTTGTTCAAAAATTTGGATTTGCCTTCATTACAAGGGCTTATCGAACGTTCCACCAACTACCTCCCGGAACTGAAGATGAGCGAGAACGACATCACAAGTGCAGAATATGACGTGAAAATCCAGAAAGCCAACTATTATCCGACCCTTACTGCAAATGCAGGCATCAGCACGGGTTACATCGGTTCCAATTTGACATCGCCTAACACCGGATGGGGCACGCAATTGTGGCACGGATTGGGTGAGAACATCGGACTGAGCCTCAACATCCCGATTTACCAGCGCGGATCCGTCCGCAACAGTGTGAAGATGGCAGAATACCGCGTAGCGCAACTCGAACTGGAACAGAAAGAGACGGAATATCAAGTAAATCAAGATCTTCAGAAAAGTTACTTAGACGTGACAAGCGCCCAAAACGACTTTATCGCGGCAGAAGCCAAAACCGATGCTTATCTCGCCAACTACAAAACCTATAATATGCGATTCAAATACGGCTCCGTCACCGCCGTAGATCTCATACAACAGCAAACGAACTTCCTCAACCAACTCAACAATTATATGCAGGCAAAATATTCTTACGTGCTGAGACGCAAAATCTTAGACGTTTACATGGGCATTCCTGTGAAATTGTAAACCTGTTCCAAGACCTTTTCTTCGTTTTCCCAAGTGAGTTCTTGAGCCGCCATTTTGCAATTTTCGCGGCATTCGGCCAAACGAGCAGGTTCTGCCAACTGCTTGACAGCCTGTGCGATGGCCTCCGGGGTGACTGAATCCGCCACCACTCCGACGTGATACTGCCGCACGATTCGGGCGCGTTCCACCAAGTTGGAGACCACCATCGGCGTACCAGCCTTGATATACTCGAAAATCTTGTTCGGCAGACTGAAACGCAAATTGGCACTGATGTCTGTGTCGATGGCCATACCGATGTCGGCCAACGAAGTGTAATTGAACAGCTTTTCGGGGGTTTGGCGAGGCACAAACGTGATGCGGTTTTGCAGCTTCATCTCCGCTGTCATCTGTTTCAATTGCGGCACAACAGTTCCTTCGCCAACTATAAACAAGTGGTAATCAGGAAGATATTGCATCGCCTGCACAATTTCCTCCCCGCCGCGCCCTTCATTGATGCCGGCACCTTGCAACAACAACACCGGCTTTCCCTCTGGCATACCCAACGACTGCCGGGTGGCCGTGACTGTAAACCGGGTGGCCGCTGGCGGGATGTTCCGCACCAGATAAGGTCGGATGCCATATTCTTTTTCGTACTGATCCACAATAGATTGGCTGACAGTAATCACCTTTTTCAGCTTAGGAAAACAACGTTTTTCTATACCGTGCCACACCTTGTAAGAAATCGGTTTGCTCACCACACTCAACTCCCCGCAAAAATATTCGTGACTATCGTAAACCAACTCTTTCTTACGCCATTTGCTAACCAAATAATTGGGCAACAGCGTATCTAAATCATTGGCCACCAGTATGTCGCATTTTTGAAACAGCAAATAAAAGAAAAGACGGAAATGATATTCCGCATAAAAAAACGCACTGCGCCTGAAAAGCAGGCGCAAGCGTTTGGTCTTATACGGACGAGGTTCTAAAACGGGGGAATCTCCATAACAGCGTCCCACGAGTGTGACATCAAAGCCCTTTTTGTGCAGAAAAAGGGACATTTTGTCCATTCGCTGATCGGTGTAGAGATCTTCTGTGACCGACAGAATGACTCGTTTCATTACTCCGCCGCTTCGAATCTGCCGTGACAATTTTTGTATTTCTTGCCGCTTCCGCAAGGACACGGGTCGTTTCTGCCGACTTTTTTCTCTGCTCGATATGGTTCGTTAGCCGGTTTGCCGGGTGCCATCTGACGGCCTCTCCCCAGCTCTTGACGACCCGTCTGCAACTTCTTGGCATCCGACTCGGGAAGTTTGGCTTCCTTCAATTCAGTTTCCTCTGCAATCGGTAACTTACCGATATTCAGGAAAGTAACGATTTCCTCACTGATGCGCACCAATAACTGATCGAACAGATTGTAGGATTCGAGTTTGTAAATCAACAGCGGATCTTTCTGCTCGTAGGAAGCATTTTGCACGCTCTCCTTGAGGTCATCCATAGCGCGAAGATGTTCCTTCCAAGCATTGTCGATGACCGCAAGCGTAATACCCTTCTCGAAGGAAAGACCCACCTCACGACCACTGGTTTCGTAGCATTTCTTCAACGGGGCCACGATGTTGATGGTCTTTTTGCCGTCGGTGAACGGGATAGCGATGTTTTGGAAACGGTCGCCATGTTCCAAATAGACGCGCTCAATTACCGGATATGCTTGATCGGCAATCTTTTGGAGTTTTTCTTTGTAGTGCGCATAGACAACCGGGAAGAGCTTGTCCACCAGTACACGTTGCCGCTCTTGCAGGAAATATTGTTCCTCAAACGGTGATTCGCAGCCAAAAGTACGAATCATCGCCATCTTGAAACCTTCAAAATCTTTGTTTTCCCAAGCATCCGCAACGAGCGTTTCGCACACATCTTGTATCATTTGCGAAATATCGATGGCCAGACGGTCGCCGAAAAGCGCGTTACGACGACGACGATAGATTGTGGAACGCTGTTTGTTCATCACGTCATCGTACTCCAGCAAACGCTTACGAATACCGAAGTTGTTCTCCTCCACCTTCTTCTGAGCGCGCTCAATGGACTTGGAAATCATGCTGTGTTGAATGACATCACCATCCTGATGCCCCATACTGTCCATCACCTTCGCAATACGGTCGGAGCCGAACAGACGCATAAGGTCGTCTTCCAAAGAGACGAAGAATTGGGAACTGCCCGGGTCACCCTGACGACCGGCACGACCGCGAAGCTGACGGTCCACACGACGAGAATCGTGACGCTCCGTGCCGATGATGGCCAAACCGCCCTTCTCCTTCACCTCCGGCGACAGTTTGATATCCGTACCACGACCTGCCATGTTGGTAGCAATCGTGACCGTACCAGCCTGACCTGCTTCCGCCACAATATCAGCCTCGCGCTTATGCAACTTAGCATTCAACACATTATGCTGGATATGTCTGCGAGTCAAAATGTTAGACAACAATTCAGAGATTTCGACAGAGGTTGTACCCACCAAAACGGGGCGACCTTCCTCATGCAACCGCAAAATCTCATCGACCACGGCAGCGTATTTCTCACGTTTTGTCTTGTAAACCAAGTCATTGGCATCAATACGGATGACCGGCTTATTGGTCGGGATCACCACCACATCCAGCTTATAGATATTCCAGAACTCACCCGCTTCCGTCTCAGCGGTACCCGTCATACCCGCCAGCTTCTTGTACATGCGGAAGTAGTTCTGCAAGGTGATGGTTGCGTAGGTTTGAGTAGCGGCCTCCACCTTCACATTCTCCTTAGCCTCAATAGCTTGGTGCAAACCATCGGAATAACGACGGCCCTCCATGATACGACCCGTCTGTTCATCCACAATTTTCACCTTGTTATCGATAATCACATATTCCACATCCTTGTCAAACATGGTATAAGCCTTCAACAGCTGGTGGACGGTGTGAATACGATCGGATGCGATGGCGTAATTATTGTAAATTTCCTCTTTACGAGCCAATTTTTCAGCAGGATCGAGGTTCTCTTTCTCCAAATCCGCAATTTCAGCACCCACATCCGGCATAATGAACATCTTCGCCTCGTCAGCATCCTTACTGATAAGGTCGATACCTTTGTCCATAATATCGACTGTATTGAGTTTTTCCTCAATCACAAAATAAAGCTCGTCATCAATGATATGCATGTTGCGGTTCTGATCCTGCATATAGAAGGATTCCGTGCGTTGCAACACCTGTTTCATGCCCGGCTCGCTCAAGAATTTGATAAGTGCCTTGTTTTTCGGAAGACCGCGATGGGCGCGGAGTAACAACTGTGCGCTTTCGTCCGTCGGCTTCGGGTCGGGATTCTCCGCCAGCATCTTCTTGGCTTGCGTAAGGATTTGCGCCACGTAAGTACGCTGAGCCTCATACAGTTTTTGCACGATAGGCTTATATTGGTCGAAGGCTTGCTGATCGCCCTTAGGCGTAGGACCGGAAATAATCAACGGAGTACGAGCATCGTCAATCAACACAGAGTCCACCTCATCAACGATGGCGTAATTGTGCGGACGCTGCACCAGCTCGCCAATATTGCGAGCCATGTTGTCACGCAGATAGTCGAAGCCGAACTCATTGTTGGTACCGTATGTGATGTCGGCATTGTACGCGCGACGGCGGTCGTCGGAGTTAGGCTCGTGTTTGTCGATACAATCGACGGTAAGTCCAAGGAATTCATAGAGCAGCCCCATCCATTCGGAGTCACGCTTAGCCAAATAGTCGTTGACGGTGACCACGTGCACGCCATTGCCTGGCAGTGCGTTAAGATAAACGGGCAGGGTAGCCACGAGCGTTTTACCCTCACCAGTGGCCATCTCGGCGATTTTACCTTGGTGAAGCACAATACCACCGATGAGCTGAACATCGTAATGGCACATATCCCACTGAATCATGTTGCCGCCTGCCATCCAGCGGTTTTGGTAAATAGCCTTGTCGCCTTCAATGGTGATATTCTCGCGCACGGCGGCCAAATCGCGGTCGTGTTGCGTAGCCGTCACGGTGATCGTCTCATTATCCTTGAAACGGCGTGCAGTCTCCTTCATCACGGAGAAAGCCTCCGGCAGAATCTCATTGAGAATCTCCTGGGTGGTGGCATACACTTTATCCTCTAATTTCTCAATTTCTTTATATTTTTCCTGTTTTTCATCCACAGGAATGTCGTAGTTCGTCTCCAAATCTTCCCGCAGTTCTGCCAATCTGTCCTCTTCCTTTTGCGTGGCAGTGCGTATTTTCTCGCGAAATTCAATCGTTTTGTGTCGTAAGTCGTCAATAGAAAGATCTTTGATGGTTTCATACGCAGCCAAAGTTTTCTTGAGCAGTGGCTGCAGTTCCTTCATATCTCTATCTGCCTTTGTACCAAACAGTTTCGTTAAAAAATTTGCCATATTAGTTTATTTATATTTTTTCACAATTAAACGGCAAAGATACAAAAATCTTGCCAAGTGTGGCGTTTGATGTTGACGACACCCACATGTTGTAAAGCCGCACCTTCGCCGCCGGCAAACCCCGCCAACCATGAAACTCCCATTTTCTGCCATTTGCCATTTTCATCACGGAAACTGCAACTTTCAAACCTGAAAATGTCATTTTCATATATATTTGATTCTTAACAACTTAAAACAATTTTCCCCTTGACTTTCCCGGAAATGTTTTGTATCTTTGCGGCGGAAACTATCGATAAATTTTAACATCGGAATCAAATATGAAATAAACAAAGTCGCTTTGGCATCATGAAAGAAAACCAGACAAACGAAAGAATAACCGCAGTGCTTCACGACAGACCGTCTGTATCGCTGGCGGAGATACTATGTTTCGCGGATGTAGGTTGTCACTTTTCCTTTTTTTCCGGCCAAGTCCGTCATCCGTCAACTTCATTGTTCAAGCACCGCGCGCATTCAACAAAAAAAGCCCCGCGTGCACTCTCCAGCACCGGGGCTTTTGGGTTATCTTGTCATTCGGAGGGAACGCCCTCCATGGGGGGAATCTTTACGGTTGATAAACAAACGGGCTTTGAGTAACGCCATTGGGATACACCGTATTGCCAATGGTGATGGTGCCACAAGTAGCTTGCTGGGGATTTGCTCCCTTACCAATGCTATAGTTACAACTAGTACCCTTGTTAGCAGTAACTTTCGTCACGTTATTAGTAATAGTGATATTACCGCAAACTGCGGGAGCAGCACCTGTTTGGCCACTTGTATTAGATTGTCCACAGCCGATACCAGCACCACCGTTACCTCCATTGGCCACAATTGTGCCGCCGTTGATGGTGATATTACCGATTTTAGCCCTGCCGCCACTACCGATACCAGATCCGAGACTGCCGCCTGTGGCCGTAATGTTGCCACCGTTAATGACAATATTGCCGCCATCTCTTCCTGCCCAAGTGCCATAGCCACCGCCAATACCGGCGCCACCGCCATTGGTGCTGGCGTTAAGTGTACCGGTGCCATCGATAGTAAGTGTATAACCGGGTTTCACATGGATGCCCGCATTTCCATTTTGAAAACCTTTGACATTGTTGGTTGTTCCTGCATCCAAAATAATGGTGGCGTTATTGCAAGTAATACCAGCCCAGTCAGGGCCATTAACTCCGTTGATATTGGCATTGTGAAGTCTCACAGTAGCATTGTCGGCAATCGTAATCTTATATTTCTGTGTATTACCGTCGAGTGTGCCAGTCACCGTCCAACCGTTTTGTAACGTAGTATCGGAGGTGACAGTTCCAAGGTCAAAGAGAACAGGAATCAAGCTATTCAAACCAGATGACATATACTCATCAAAGGTTAATGATAAGCTACCCGAGTGTGAATCTCCTGTCAAGTAACAACCATAGTGGTTGTTAGCTTCAAAAAATGCAGTATGGTCTGCTGAGTTATCAAAGTTGGAGTATGCACAAACGACACCGTATGCTGCATGTTGGAAGGAGTTGCCATCCCACTGGAACAGTTCGAAAATAGGCACACTCGTTATATTGTAGGTTGATTTGTAATAATTCAAAGTGATGTTGTATGGATTGTCATTCGACGAATAACTGCCTTTATACTCCAATTTCCAAGGACCTGTCGTTGTGCGATTGCCTACATAAGGATTGCTGAAACCAGAGAAAGTACATGAACTTCCTGATACAGGATAGGCAGGGCTACGCTGACAGTCATAGCAATATTGGAATGTGCTTGCCATTGTCACAGGATCTTGGTTGTTAATCACCGTCACTTCACATTCGGCGTATTTCGCAGGATTGGCGCCGCAGGACACCTTGATGGTGGCAGTGCCATCGGCGATTGCCTTCACATAGATAGGACCGGCAGCGACAGCACCGGTGGAAAGAGGCGTATTACATTCAGCATCGGAATAGAGGGCAACCTTATCAGTACCAACTGTCACACTCCATCTCACCGTCTGGTCGGTTGCGTCGTTGGGGATAACAGTCGCGGAAAGCTGGAACTTGCCGTTTAAGGTTTCCTCCACAGAGGTAGAGCTAAGGGATACTCCGCTAACAACAGGATGATACACCAGAGTGGATTGGGTAAGATAATGTTCACCGTCATTTTTGTAAGCTGATCCATTCCAATATTCAACATCTCCAATGGTCACCTTACCGCAAGTGCCGTTTTTACCAGCACCGACACTGTTGGGAGCATCAGCACCCTTTGAAGCGGTCACGATATCCACACCATCCGTGATAGTGATGGTACCGCATGAGCCGTTCTCACCACCGCCGATACCAGCAGCTCCTGCGCCGCCTGTGGCCGTAACCGTTCCTTCTACGATTCTGATATTACCACAGTTCATACCATAACCGCCACCAATACCCGCAGCTTTACCATTGCTGCTGGCGTCAAGTGAACCAGAACCTTCAATGGTGAGGGTTTTACCTTCAGGAACATAAACGCCAGGATAATTCTCATTGAATCCCTTGACAAAATTGGTTGTGCCATTTGCCAAAACGATGGTGGCATCGCCCGCACAGGTAATACCCGCATGGTTGCCGTCACCACTACCAGTGATATTCACACCATCAAACTTCACGTTGGCACCATCGGCGATAGTGACTTTATAATCACCGCTTAATGTACCCGTCACCTTATAACCGTCCGGAATCGTCACATCAGAATTAATAGTCGAAAGGTCTATCACATGCACCAGTTCCTCTAACTCATTCACTCTTTGGGCAATATCCTCGTTCTGAGTTTGGAGGTCATTGATAGTATTCTGCATTCCAGCAATAGTATTGTTAAGATCGCCAATAGTATTGTTAAGATTGTCAATAGTGTTTTGCATTCCTGAGATAGTACTGTTTAACCCGCCTACTGTGGCCACCAAGTTGTTCACTTTTCCCATAAGGTCGCAGAAGTTGAGGCTGTCGCAAGAGGCATTGCTCACGTAATTGGCACCATCTATTTGAGTTTTGGTATATACATCGTTAGCGTTGGCTTTGGTATCCAGTTTGCTGTCAATGACGGTTCTGGTATATACGCTGGAAGTGTCGGCCTTGGCTCCCAAACGGGTGTCTGTTTCGCTCTTGGTGTAATAGTTGGCAAATTTATCGTCGGTGTTCTCGATCAGTCCGCGCAAGGCACTGGCCGTGTCGCTGACAATTTCCTTCACACAAGCATCCACGCTGTCGCAAACAGTCGTGTTGAAGGTGTTCACGCGGTTCTGCAAAGCCGTCAAATTATTGTTGGTAATCGTGATATTTTCGGCGTTGGTGTTGATCAGGTTTCTCAAGGTGGTGCTGTCGGTCTTCATTTTAGCCTTAAAGTTCACCAAGTTGTTGCTGTCGGCGGTGATGCGGGCGGAGAGAGCCTCATCCATTTCCTGGAGTTCGCCGATGTTTTCGGCGTTGGTGTTGATCAGGTTTCTCAAGGTGGTGCTGTCGGTCTTCATTTTGGCCTTAAAGTTCACCAAGTTGTTGCTGTCGGCGGCGATACGAGCCGAGAGAGCCTCATCCATTTCCTGGAGTTCGCCGATGCTCGCGGCATTCGCGTCGATCAGTGCGCCCAAGGCAAGGCTGTCATACAATATCTTGTTGTAGATGCCGATGACAACAGCGGCATCGGGATTCAGCTCGTCCGCGTATTCTGCATACATGGCGTAAGGCACCGCCGTGAGCGGCATCGCCAGCGTACCGAGCGAGGTGCCGGCCAACGTCACCGTCGTCTCGATGTGAGCCGTCTTCCAGTCAATCAGCCCCCAATTCCCGTCGGTCACGGTGCCGTTGCCGATCAGCAGGGAGACGAGGCCGTTGAGGTTGGTGGTCGCCGTCTGCGTCTCGGTGTAGGCCGCCGTCGTGGCGTCGCCGTTATAGATGTTCACCGTGACTTCCACGGTCTTGTTGGCCACCAGCTTGTTCTCGGTGTCGCGTACCACGGCCTGGTAGCTGATTCTGTTGTTTTGCGCGAAGATGGTCATCGCGCAGCATAGCATCATGGCTATGAGGAGTAGAGTTTTTTTCATATTTTTGGGTTTTTATTATTCTTCTTTGGTATGCCCAGGGCTCGCTGCGCTCACCCTGGGTTGAAACGTGTCGGGCTTGCAGCCCTCTTGGAATGTCGTGTTAACTATTCCGGCCAGACGTTGACTTTTACGCAGCGCACGCTCAATTTGTCGTCGGTGCTGCGGGTTACGTAGAGCGGGGTGTCGCAATAGTGGGAAATCTGGATGGCGTTGCCGACAAGGTTGCCGTCTTCACCCGACACCCACCAATAGGTCTCCGAGCCCAAGCCCTCGAAACGTTGGGCGGCGGAGCTGTAGAGACCGGCCGGGTAGGCCGTGAAACCGGTGCTGTTGGTGTTGATGTCGCCGTTGATCCAGCCGTCGGTGCTGCGCAACGCGGTCGTGGGGTTGGTGGACAGGTCCGCAACCTCATCGCCCATGGGCAGGTGCCAGCCGTCGGGACAGAGCGTCTGGGCGGATGCCTGCGGGTATAGCAGACCATAGACCTGCGGGACTTCCGCGTTCAGCGAACTCTGGTAGGTCACCGCGCCGTCGGCCTCCTTGCGCAGGTTCTGCTTCGTCCAGCAGTGACCGGAAACAGCCAGCACGTCATATTCGGGGTTGTTCTCCTCCAGATACTGCGGACAGACGATCAGGTAGAGCGTCCGCAAGACATCGTAGTTGTAGATGCCGCCGTTGACGAGATAGACGCTGTCCTTGTGCGACTCGGTCTGGTCATGCAGGTCGAAGCCGTTCTCCGTGTAGTCGGTGTTGTAGGTGATCACGCCATAGACCGTGTCGCGCGTCCACTGCGCCTGCGCCACGCCCATGGCTAACTCGTAGTCACCGAATGCAGCCTGTTGGAAGAAGGGCTGCCCGACCGCGGCGTAGAAATGGTCGGCGTTGCCGCCCGCAACCACGGTCGCCTGCACGGTTTGCACTGGCTGCGCGTTCAAGGTCACAGCCGCCATGCTGACAAAAAATAACACAATGATAGAAAGATTTCTCATATAAGTTTGGTTTTTAAATACACGACAAGACGCCTCCGCCCCGTTTTTCGGAAAGAAACGGGAGGGAAACGACAAAAATGGAACGGGAAATGTGCGGAGAGAGTGAGCTGTATCTTCTTCGAACGAAGATGATAATAAATTGAATATAGGAAAGTTACAACAACTTTTCACTTATCTTACACATTAGGTTTTGACTATGCAAAATTAAATAAAAATTTTGTCGGCACTTCCCGTTATGGCAAAAAAATTATAAACATTTTTATGTTTACAAAAACGGTAAAACAATATCATGAAAGCGATACTGTTACAAGTTTCAGGTTTCAAATTTCAAGTGACTTAACCGTCTTTCTCATCAATTGTCCGCAGGCAGCAGCAATATCCTGTCCTTTGCTTTGGCGGATATTCACCACCATATTGCAACGTTCCAAGACCGCAATGAAGGCATTGCGACGTGTCGGATCCGATTTGTGGAATAAGGAATCTGGGGTGGAATTATACTCTATAATATTGATTTTCACGGGGAAGGGACGACAAAAACGAGCCAATTGCTCCGCCGCTTTTTCAGAATCGTTCACCTTGGAGAGCAACAGATATTCGATGGTGATGCGTTCATCCGTTTTCTGGTGATAATAGGCCAATGCCGCCTGCAAGTCGTGCAACGGATTACCTTCGGTCACCGGCATAATCTGATTGCGGACATTGGGATCGGCACTATGCAACGAAATGGCCAGCCCGCAACGGAAACCTCTGTCTGCCAGAGCTTTGATACCTTTGATAATACCCGCTGTCGATAGCGTAATCCTCGTTGGCGATAGCGCAAAATAGTCCTTGCCGGTCAATATACTAATGGCCGTCATCATATTGTCGAAGTTGAGCAGAGGTTCACCCATGCCCATGAATACAATGTTGGTAATATGCTGATTGTAAATCTCTTGCGCCCTATTATTGAGCAGTACGTACTCGTCAATAACCTCACTGTAGTGCAGGTTACGGATGAAGCCCATGGTACCAGTGGCGCAGAACGCGCAATGCAGCGGACAGCCGACTTGTGTGGAGAGGCACGCCGTGACCCGCTCCTTGCTGGGGATCAATACGCCTTCAACCATTTTTCCATCGTGGAATTTCAACAGGAATTTGGTGGTTTTATCGCTGCTACGCGCCTCTTCGGCAATTTCCGCACGATGAAACGTAAAATTCTCCTGCAATTTGGTACGCAACGCCACTGAGAGGTCCGTCATCTCGTCAAACGAGCCCGCACCCCGCTTCCACAACCACGTCCAAATCTGCTTCGCCCGGAACGGTTTCTCGCCATTCTCCCGCAAAAACGTAACCAACGGGTCATACCCAATATATCGAATATCATTCATCGTTTTTCATCGTTTCATCGTTCAATCATCTCATCATCGCATAATCGTCCATTCATCGTCCCCATCCGTCCCCCAGGGCTCGCTACGCTCACCTTGGGCTGACACGTGTCGGGCCTGCAGCCCTCTTGGAAGTACTTTTTTTAATTTTAGGTTGTAACGGACGTACTACCGTTAACTGCTAACTTCCTAATAGCGTCGCGGGCGTACAATCATTCACCATCACATCGACATAATCGCCGATTTGATGATTGTCTTTCGGGAAAATGATTACTTTGTTCTGGCTGTTTCTTCCAAACAACTGGTTTTCAGAACGTTTAGACGTTCCTTCGACCAACACGCGGAAGGTTTTGCCCACGTCGCGGCGATTGCTTTCCATCGAAAGTTCACCCTGCAGGGCGATTACCTCCTCTAACCGACGGGTCTTCTCATCATCGGGAATATCGTCAGGATAGCGTTTGGAGGCTAACGTGCCTCCGCGCTCCGAATACTTGAACATATAGGCGTACTCGTAACCGACTTCTCGCATGATGGACAATGTATCCTGGTGATTATCAATTGTTTCCCCACTAAAACCCACAATAATGTCCGTGGTGATGGCACAATCGGGAAGCTCCTCCTTGATTTTCCGCACCCGCTCCAAATAACTCTCGCGGGTATAAACTCGGCGCATCTTGGCGAGCATATCGTTGCTGCCCGACTGCACCGGCAAATGGATGCACTTGCAGATATTGTCGTAACGGGCAATCGTCTCAATGAGTTCATCGGAAATATCCTTGGGATGTGACGTGGCGAAACGCACCCGCAGTTCCGGCGACATCTCCGCCACCATCGACATCAACTTCGCAAAGGAGACTTCCTGACCCTCCTCTTTCCAATAATAGGAATTCACATTTTGCCCTAACAGTGTGACTTCTTTATAGTTATTCTTCAACAAATCCTCAATTTCACCGAGAATGGTCTTGGGACTTCGACTGCGCTCGCGACCACGCGTGTAGGGTACCACGCAGTAGGCACAGAAATTATTGCACCCCCGCATGATGGAAACATACGCCGACACACCGTTGGCATCATAACGCACAGGCATGATATTGTCGTAAGTCTCCTCTTCCGATAGTAACACGTTAAAAGAAGTGTGTCCTTTCTGTGATTCAGCAATTAACTGAGGGAGAGAACGATACGCATCGGGACCAGCAATAAAATCCAAAACGGGCTCTGTCTCCAGCAATTCCTCTTTCATACGTTCCGCCATACAACCCAACAAACCAACCTGCAAATGGTGATTCTTACGCTTATAAGCCTCCAATTCCTTCAGACGTTTGTGAATACGTTGCTCAGCCTTGTCGCGGATCGAGCAAGTGTTAATCAAAATTAAATCGGCCTCCTGAATTTCTTTCGTCAAGGCATACATCTCCTTTAAAATGGACGCAACCACCTCGCTATCTGCGAAATTCATCTGACAACCGTATGTTTCTATGAACAATTTTTTCATTTATTACCTTTTTTATCCCCAGGGTCCGCTTCGCTTCACCTTAGCTACCGAGCTCTTGCCCCTGTCGGGTCGCTCTGGATGATGTTTTAATAATTATTTCCTATTCCCTTTCGTCTTTTGCCTCTTATTTTTTTCTGAAATATATCTCAATCGGGACACCGGCGAAATCCCAATTCTTACGTATCTGATTCTCCAAGAAGCGTTTATAGGAATCCACCACATATTGCGGTAAATTGCAGAAAAACGCAAAAGTAGGATAAGCGACCGGCAATTGCGTAATATATTTAATGCGAATGACCTTATCCTTGTTCATGGGCGGCGGAGTGTGCTCAATAATCGGAAGCAACGTGTCATTCAGCTCAGAAGTTGAAATCCGGCGTTGTCGGTTCTGACAGACTTGAATAGCGGTCTCCAAAACCTTATAAATACGCTGTTTTTCTTTAACAGAGGTGAAAATGATCGGCACATCGGTAAACGGTGCAATCTTCTTCTTCAACATATCCTCAAAATTCTTGTGCGTATGCGTGTCCTTCTCCACCAAATCCCACTTGTTCATCACCAACACAATTCCCTTGTGGTTACGTGCGCAGAGGCCAAAGATATTGAGATCCTGTGAATCAAAACCTTGAGAAGCATCAGCCATCACAATGCAGACATCAGAATTCTCGATGGAACGCACGGCACGCATGACCGAATAGAACTCCAAACTCTCCTCCACCTTGCTCTTTTTGCGCAATCCAGCGGTATCAATCAAATAAAAATCGAAGCCAAAGCTTTTGTAACGGGTAAAGATGGTATCACGGGTTGTACCCGCCAACGGAGTCACAATGTGACGGTCTTCCCCTAGAAACGCATTGATAATGGAAGACTTACCCACATTCGGTTTACCCACAATAGCGATTCGCGGCAGATCGTCGGGAAGATCATCCTTATCCTTGGAAAAGTGCTTCACCACCTCGTCCAACAAATCACCTGTACCACTTCCGGAGACAGCGGAAATGGGATAGATTTCTCCAATGCCTAAGGCATAGAATTCCGTGTAATCCAAATAGTTACTCGGACTATCGATCTTGTTCACCGCTAAATAATAGGGTTTCTTGGAGCGCCGCAGAATGTCGGCAATCTCCTCGTCTAGTGGAGTTAGCCCCTCACGACCATCTACCATAAAGACGATAACATCGGACTCCTCGATGGCCAATGCCGCTTGCTTGCGAATCTCAGACTCGAATATGTCGTCAGAACCAACTACATAGCCTCCTGTATCAATAACAGAAAAGTCGTAACCGTTCCAATCAGACTTCCCATAATGACGATCGCGCGTCACACCCGCCGTGGAATCCACAATAGCCTCGCGCGCCTGTATCAAGCGGTTAAAAAAAGTTGATTTTCCCACATTTGGCCGACCGATAAGTGATAATATGTTTCCCATGTTTGACTTTGAACTTTGACTTTGAACTTTAACTTTAAATTTGACAATTGACTATTGGCTGCCAGCAATGCAACAGCCCTACTATTCCCTACTCCCAAAACCCTAAACCCTAAACCTTAAACTCTAAACTCTAAACCTTAAACCCTAAACCCTAAACCCTAAACTCTAAACCTTAAACCCTAAACTCTAAACCCTAAGCCCTAAACCCTAAACCTTAAACTCTAAACCCTAAACCCAAACCAATAACCCTTACAAAACATTCGCTAATTGCTCCTTCAACTTCTCTAACTCATCCTTCATGCGCACCACAATTTGTTGAATGTCGAAATCGTTGCTTTTAGAACCTAAAGTATTAATTTCACGGCCGCATTCTTGGACAATGAATCCCAATTTCTTACCGTTAGACTGGTTTTCGTTGAGAGTTTCGATGAAATAGTCGCAGTGTTTACGCAGTCGGACTTTTTCCTCCGTAACGTCCAATTTCTCCAAATAGAAGAAAATTTCCTGTTCCAAACGGTTAGGATCATATTGGACCTTAGGAGCCAGTTCTTTAAGTGAATTTTCGAATTTTTCGCGAATTTTGACGATTCTGTTCTCCTCAAACGGGGTCACTTCATCAATCATATCGCGGATTAGGGTGATTCTCTTCACAAAATCGGCTTCAAGCACTTTTCCCTCAGAAATGCGGAAATTATCCAATTGTTGGCAAGCGTCGGTGATAGCTAACTTCAACTTTTCCCAGAGTTCCTCACTTACCTCATCTTGCGGGGTAGATACAACGTCAGGCATACGCATGACATGGAGGAAAACATCGCTCGCCACAGGATTTCCCAATTCTTGAGAAAGTTCCGTAAGTATTTGATAATAAGACTTTGCCAGTTCTTTGTTTATGGAAACAGCATTGGTCACGGAACGGTTTTCGACCGTAATCGTGAAATCAGCTTTTGCGCGTTCCAGAGCCTTGGAAAGCATCGAGCGAATATCATTTTCGTAGTTCTTGAACAGCAATGGGATTCGAGTATTAAGATCCAACTGTTTGCTATTAAGCGTCCGAATTTCAACGGTAATGACTTTACCGTCAACCTCTAAAACAGCCCGGCCAAAGCCGGTCATTGATTTAATCATAACAAAACCTATTTATACAGAAAAAAAGGCAGGTCACACTTCGGCCTGCCTTTGATATATTTTATCTGAAATACAATTAGTTCGTAACTTTTTTACCAGCAGCATAGTTGATTTTCAAGGCGTTATTGGTACGCAACTCTTGTTTAATGGTGTTCACGTAGCGCATTTGAACGTCCTTATCAACTTTCAGTGAGAATGTCAGACGGTCTCTATCCTGAGCATCGCGAGATTCTTTCTCTGTACCGATGAAGTCGCGAACGTCTCTTTTGAGGTCTTCAGCCTTGATAGTTTGGTCGTTAAGCTGAACAGAAACCTCTCCAGGAGGCAGGGTGTTCTCATTTTTCGACAGAGGTGCACCGATATAGATATTAGCCACGAGAGACTTTTTCTCCAGTTTCTGGATTTCAGTGGCTTGTGGTGGTTGGAAATGCACCTTTAGCGAAGCCTCACGCATAGTGGTAATCACCATGAAGAAGAACAAAAACATGAAGATAATATCGGACATAGAACCCATATTGAGTTCGGGTGTCTCTTTTTTTCCTTCTTTTCTGAATCTTGACATAATCTTGCGTTTTTAAGGTTAGTTAGAACCGTTAGAACCGTAGTCGATAGGCGGAGCCTCAGAGATACTCATCGGAATAGCCGTAGAAACAGCGCGTTGAGAAGCAGAGTCGAGCACTGAGAACTTCTTGCCGAAATATTGCAGAGCAGTCTCGTCACGCAGTTCATTCACAGCACGTTGCAGCTCATTTTGCACTTGCACGTACATATTATAGCTGGTGCCTTGGTCGTTAGTCAAAGAGACAACACCTTTTGATACTGGGAAGTCGCCGATACCGTCGATAGGTTTATTCTGCTTTTCAGGCAGTGACGGGTCATTAGAGGGGTTCGCAAAGAACTCCTTGGCTTTCGCTTTGAGGTCTGTGATCAAAATGACTTCACCATTCACGGAGATCTCATCGCGGAAATTCACCAGCACGTTCAGCACATTTCTCTTGTTAATATCGACTTTCTTGTCCTGAGCATCTTCCGTTTTTGGAGGCGGCAATTTTCTAGGAATACCTTGCTCCGTATTAATGGAAGAGGTCAGCAGGAAGAAGGTCAACAGCAGAAAAGAAATATCTGACATTGCACCTGTATTCAAGCCTGGTGTTTTTCTTTTACTCATGTTAGTTTTTGTTTTTAACGGCGTTCATAATCAAGGTCGCAAAGATGGACACGATTGCAACCAGCAAACAAATATAGACTGTGAACACGGCAGCGTTCACCATCTTATAACCGGAGCTGCTCATACCTGCTTTAATAGCAGAAGGGCTCAAGACAGGTGTACCGACCAAATAGCCGATGAAGAAAACCACGACAATAAACAGGAGTCCGACAAGAATTTTATAGGAGCTCTTGAAGTCGGTGACCATATTCTTCAACAAGAAGAAGACCATGAGGAATGCGGCACCGAGACCGAGGACGTAAACTAAAGTGATGAAGAAGTTTTGGAGAGAAGCACTCTTGCCAAAGCTTTTCAAATCAGTTTGCAGAGCTTCAAATTCGGTAGCTTTCTTGGAAGCTGAAGCATTATCTCTAATGGCAATACCTTTATTGATGAGAGCATTAGCGGATTTGATATAGTTACGCTCGATCAAATATTGTTGTTTGATGTTAGCATACTCATCATTCATTTTGTTGACATAGCCTTCGAGGTCTTTATAGGAATTCACTCCATTGAAACCATCCACATATTTTTGTTTGTTCTCGCTCTTAGCGAAGAGGTGTGCAGAGCGATCCGGGAATTTGGACTTATAGGCTTCGAAGTTATTTTCGTCGAGGCTCTTCAAATCTTGAAGATAGGTGTAGAGAATATCCTTTTCGAGTTGGACATCTTTCAATTTGGTGCTGCGGTCTTGAGTTTCCTGCTGATATTTATCGATCACCGTAGGGAGAGTCTCCAGCGTGGCATTTTCGAAGTCAGACACCATTTCGGGTGTTTGAGCTTGGATCTCACGCACTTGGACGTAGCTATCTTTCTTTTCTGCATCAAATGAGAAAAAAGAAAAAGCAATAGCCACAATAACAGCCAAGATGGCGACCACAAATATGACGATATTGATTATTCTATTTTTCATTATACAACGCTTTAATTAAATTAATTGTATATATATATATATAGGTAAGCGTTAAGCTTATTTGTTTTTGACGAGAATGTCCATGAAGGAGATGGTAGCATCTTCCATGTCATTGACGATAGCGTCGATACGGGTAAGAAGATAGTTATAGAACACTTGGAGGATCATGGCGGTGATCAAACCGAAGACGGTGGTCAACAAAGCCACTTTCATACCACCAGCGACGATGGTCGGGGAGATATCACCTGCGCGTTCGATATCATCGAATGCTTGCACCATACCGATGACGGTTCCCAAGAATCCCAAAGAAGGAGCGAGGGCGATGAACAAGCTGATCCAAGTCATATTATTTTCCAATTTTGCCATTTGGACGGCACCGTAAGCGGTGAGGGATTTCTCGACAGATTCGAGACCTTCATCGTAGCGGTCGAGGCCTTGATAGAAAACAGCGGCGAGAGGGCCTTTCGTGTCGCGGCAAAGTTCTTTCGCAGCGCCGACACCTTTTGTTTTGATGGTATTTTCAACCTTATCCAACAGTTTCTTTGAATTGACAGAAGAGAGGTTGAGATAGAAAATGCGTTCAATGACGAAAGCCAAACCTAAAATCAAGCAAATCAACACGGGGGTCATCCATACAGCACCACCCTGGATGAATTTGTCTTTTAAAACATAGTGCAAACTTTGGTTGATCGTTTCATCGGGATCTTCCGTTAATTCTGCCTGTGCAGTTGCGGGAGCAGCCTCTGCAACTTCCTCTGCGACCTGCTCTGTGGCGGCAGCTTCGTCAGATTTTTGTTGTTCTTGCGCAAATGCTGAGTTTGCAATACCGAAGGTCAAGAAACCGAAAACGGTAAGTAAGGCGATAAGCTTTTTCATAATTGATTGTGATTTTTTGAAATTAATTATTTTTTACTTTATTGATTTTCAAACCTTTGGGTCTTTGCGGAGAGAATGGGATTCGAACCCATGAAGCGCTTTTGGCGCTTACGCGCTCTCCAGGCGCGCGCCTTCGACCACTCGGCCATCTCTCCGAAAATTTGAGGCTGTAAAAATACACTTTTTTTGATTAGGTACACCACTTTTTGAAAAAAAAATTCACTCTGTCAAAATGTGAGGTTTCAGTTGCTTTTTTTGTATCTTTGCCGCACAATATTGTTCCCTAAAATTCATTAATATAAATAACATATCTTATTAGTTATGAGCGAAGTACATAATTTTAATGCAGGACCATGCGTCCTCCCGAAAGAAGCAGTTGAATCCACAATCAACGCTATCCGTAATTTTGATAACACTGGCATTGGCCTGATGGAAATCTCTCACCGCACCCCGGGTTGGGAAAGAGTGATGGCAGAAACCCGCCAATTGTGGCGCGATTTGCTCAACATCCCCGACAACTACGAAGTGCTTTTCCTCGGCGGCGGCGCTAGCACGCAATTCTTCACCGTGCCCGCTAACCTCCTCAAAACCAAAGCCGCTTATCTCCAAACCGGCGTCTGGGCTAAAAAATCCGCTAAAGAAGCTAAAAACTTCGGTAAAGTTGAAATCGTGGCTTCTTCTGAGGACAAAACCTACAACTACATCCCCAAAGGATGGACCGTCCCCGCTGACGCTGACTATTTCCACATCACCACTAACAACACCATCTACGGTACCGAAATCCGCAAAGATTTCTCCGCTGCTGAAGTGAACAACGTCATGCTCGTCGCTGATATGTCTTCCGACATCATGAGCCGCCCCGTTGACGTCACCAAATACGGTCTCATCTACGGTGGTGCCCAAAAGAACGTCGGCCCTGCAGGCGTCACCTTCGTGATCGTACGCAAGGACATCCTCGGCAACATTGGCGACCGCGCTTACATGAACCCGCTGCCTACCATGGTGGATTACCGTACGCACGCCGCTGAGGAAGCAAAGAACATTTCTATGTTCAACACTCCTCCCGTACTCCCCATCTTCGTGATGCACGAAACCCTCTTGTGGCTCAAGAACACCATCGGCGGTGTGGCTGAGATGAACAAGATCAACATGAAGAAATCCAACTTGTTATATGAAGAAATCGACCGCAACAGCATGTTCGTGGGTACCGTCGCCGACAAGGCTGACCGCTCCATCATGAACCACTGCTGGGTGATGGCTCCTGGTTATGAAGACAAACAAGACGCATTCATGGCCTTCGCCAAAGAACGCGGCATGATCGGCATCAAGGGTCACCGCTCCGTCGGCGGCTTCCGCGCTTCCCTCTACAACGCTTGCACCGTCGAAGACGTTGAGGCTCTCGTAGCTTGCATGCAAGATTTCGAAAAAGCAAACAAATAGTTTGGCTGTTGGCCGTTAGCTTTTGGCTTTTGACTATTAGCTAAAAGCCAAAAGCTAATAGCTATAAGCTAAATACGCATATCATTTAAATTCGATAAATAATGAAAGTATTAGTAGCAACCCAAAAACCTTTCGCGAAAGCTGCCGTTGATGGCATTCGCGCTATCGTGGAAAAAGCTGGTTATGAACTGGTTCTGCTGGAGAAATACGAAACTCCTGAGGAACTTTACGCAGCAGTCGCTGACGTGGACGCTATGATCGTCCGCTCCGACAAAGTCACCGCTCAGGTGATCGATGCCGCCAAGAACCTTAAGGTGGTCGTTCGCGCAGGCGCTGGCTTTGACAACCTCGACCTCGCCGCTTGCACCGCCAACAATATCGTGGCAATGAATACCCCTGGTCAGAACTCCAACGCTGTGGCTGAACTGGCAATCGGTATGATGATTTACATGGCCCGCAATACCTTCAAACCCGGTACCGGCTCTGAACTGAAAGGCAAGAAAGTCGGTATCCAGGCCTACGGCAATGTCGGTCGCCTCGTGGCTGAAAAGGCCCGCGCACTCGGCATGGAAGTCTGGGCATTCGACCCGTTCGTCCCGAAAGAGAAAATGGAAGCTGAAGGCGTGGTGGTTCCCGCTACCCTCGAAGAGATGTACAAGAACTGTCACTACATTTCCCTGCACATCCCCGCTAACGACCAAACCAAGAAATCCATCAACAAAGCTTTGGTCGGCCTTATGCCCAAAGGCGGCTGCGTGATCAACACCGCCCGCAAGGAAGTCATCAACGAGGAAGAACTCATCGCTCTGCTGGCTGAAAGAGAAGACCTCAAATATTGCACCGACATTGCTCCCGATGCTATGGAAGAGTTCGGCAAATTTGAGAAACGCTTCTTCGCTACCCCGAAGAAACAAGGTGCTGAAACCGCTGAAGCCAACATCAACGCTGGCTTAGCAGCAGCCAACCAAATCGTGAATTTCTTCGTCAATGGCGACAAAAAATTCCAAGTAAATAAATAATAGGATTTTTTCCGATTTTTCTGTAGAGACGGGGTGCGCCCCGTCTCTACATTTTTTATATCTTTGCGACCGAGAAATTTCATGGAATATGGCTGAAAATAAGAATTTTGTAATTGGCATTACACAGGGCGATATCAACGGTATCAGCTACGAAGTAATTATTAAATCCTTGAGTGACAATAGAATAATGGAACTCTGCACCCCAGTGGTGTACGGTTTGTCGAAAGTGGCCTCGTACCACAAGAAATACATGGATTTGCCGGATTTTTCCTTCCAATTCACGAAAACCGCCGAACAACTCTCCACAAAACGGCCCAATCTCATTAATCTTTACGAAGAAGAGGTGAAACTGGATCTCGGCACCTCCACGAAAATCGCAGGACAGATGTCGGAACGCTCCCTCTACGCCGCCGGCCGCGATCTGAAAAACAAGTTGATTGATGCCATCGTGACCGCGCCCGTGAACATGAACAACATCCAATCCGACAAGTTCAAATTCGCGGGGCACACAGAATTCTTTGAACACTATTTCGGTGGTAAAGAGCATCCCGCCATGATGCTGTTGGTGGCTGAAGGCATTCGTATCGGCTTAGTAACCAATCATTTGCCGATGAGTGCTTTGAACGGGGAAATCACCACAGAAAAGGTGCTCCAAAAACTGGAGATCCTGAATCAATCCCTGAAACAGGATTTTGCCATTAGCAATCCATCCATCGCCGTACTCGCCCTCAATCCACATACTGGCGATGACGGTCTGTTCGGAAAAGAGGAAATCGAAGCCATCCAACCTGCTGTAAATCAAGCATTTCACAACGGTATTAACGCTTTCGGTCCCTTCCCGGCTGACGGTTTCTTCGCCGCAGGCACCTATCGCAAATTCGATGCCGTATTGGCCATGTACCACGACCAAGGCATGATTCCTTTTAAATTATTAGGTAAAGACGGCGTGAATTTCACCGCCGGACTGCCCATTGTGCGCACTTCGCCCACCCACGGCACAGCCTACGACATTGTAGGCAAAAACATCGCCGATGCGCAATCCATGCGCAACGCCATTTATTTGGCGTTGGATATTCTCAAAAACCGTAAGAATTTGGCGACGCATGAATAGCTGTTGGCTGTTGGCTTTTAGCTGTTGGCTGCTGGTTGATTGTTCTTCTTTTTGCTGCTTTGAATGGATCTAATCATTGATATTGGCAATACGCTACACAAATTGGCTGTTTTCGACGAAAACGGAACAATCCTCCGTATTTATCACGAAAACAAACTGTCAACAGCCTTTTTGGAAACAGTATTTTCACAATATCCTATCCGTCAGGCAATTATTTCCTCTGTTGGAAAAGATGACGATAATGTATTGCATTGGTTAGACACTCATACGCAACTTATCCGTTTTTCACACCTATGTCGATTACCCATTAAAATAGGGTATGGCAGTCCAGACACTTTAGGCACAGACAGAATAGCTAACGCCGTGGGTGCCAATGCATTATATCCTAACCAAAATGTTTTATCCTTGATGGCTGGCACTTGCTTGGTGGCTGATTTTGTCAACGAAAAAAACGAATACTTAGGCGGCAGTATCTCCCCAGGCTTACGTATGCGCTTTCAAGCGTTGTCACATTTCACCGCCCGTTTGCCGCTCATTGAACCTGAAAACATCGATTTTCTGACTGGTGACACCACAAAAAATTCCATTTTGTCTGGCATAATGCACGGAATGGCCCACGAAATCAACGGTATTATACGCCAATATTCAGCCCAATACAAAAGGTTAAAAGTAATTCTTTCGGGAGGTGATGCACAAATGCTTCAAAATTCCATAAAAAAACGTATATTTGCCGCCCAAAATCCGATTCTACTCGGATTGTATAAAATACTAAAACTGAATGCTTCTGAAGATTAATCATATCAAATGGATGCTTTTGTTTTGTGCCTTGTTTGCATTTGCTGCGCAGGCGCAAAACGAAGTAAATTCGCCCTATTCTAGCTATGGCGTCGGCATTATAAACCGCTCATCCAATGGCATTTTGGATGCTATGGGATCGGTTTCTTACGCCATGCAAGATCCCTATTACATCAATTTCAGGAATCCTGCTTCATACGCTGCTTTTGATTCTCTGTCTTTTGTCGCCGATATTGCCGCCTCCATTTACTCATCCAAACTGTCTCAGAGACTGATGATTCAGAAAAACACATTCGCCAAACCAGGTTACATTGCCATCGGTGTTCCTGTCACACGACATTGGCGTACCAGCGTTGGAGTCATGCCATTCAGCGACGTAGGATATAATATCTCCGATGTTGAGAATGTCGATTATCTCGGCGATGTTAAATACACCTATTCAGGGGAAGGCGGCCTCAACCAACTCTACTGGGGTAATGCCTTCAAACTCTGTAAAGGGTTGTCTATCGGTCTGAATGTCAGTTACATGTTCGGCTCTATCTTTGCAGAGAGCAACACAGAATTTGAAAAAGAGAATTTCTATAATTCCTACGTCTGGGATGCCTATGTCGTGAATGGAATCCATCTCAATGCCGGAATTCAATACTTTGTCAATGCAGGTGAAAATCATCGAATCGGCATTGGCGCTGTTTATAGCAATACTGCCTACATCTGGGCTAACGAGAAACGTTTGGTCAATTCTTACTCCGGTCAATTTATCAGCACAAGCCTGTACGATACCATTTTGTATAATGAAGGAGCACGTGGCAAGTTGAGAATCCCGCAATCCGTCGGGGTAGGTCTTAGCTACACTTACAAAAACAAAATGACGATAGCCGGCGACTTCACCTGGGAGAATTGGGAAAAATTCTCTTTTTTGAAGCCCACTTCCAACATGAAAAACGCCTTGGTAGGCTCTTTAGGTTTTCAATACATTCCCAATCCATTGTCTAACAAGTTTTTCCAGAAAATGGCCTTCCGCGTTGGTGGAAAATATTCTACAGGAAATTTAATTATCCGCGATAAACCTATCACGGAATTAGGAGTCTGTGTAGGCATAGGAGTACCTCTAACAACCTTTAATACTCACTCGTCTATTAACATCTTGTTCGAATACGGGAAAAGAGGCACGCAGGCAAACGACTTGGTTCGGGAAGATTACTTCAGATTCTCATTCTGCTTCACCTTGCAAGAAAGATGGTATCAAAGATTCAAAATAGATTAGAATAATAACCCTATAAAAACAACGAAAAAAATGAAAAAGATTATTGTCATTATCGCTTTGGTTGTCTGCGGAAGTTTCGCTTTCGCTCAGAAACCGTGCTCTTTCAAGTACGGAGCCAATGAAGCTGACTCTGTGAAATGCTTGGAGCAAATCACGAATTTCAGAACGTTCTATAACGCAAAGAATTACACTGACGCTTACGAAGCATGGCAGTATGTGATTCAAAACTGCCCTTGCTCATGGGATGGCATTTACACCAATGCGCAAACATTGTTCCAAAACTTAATCAAAGAAGAAAAAGACTCCGCTCGCCGTGAGATGCTTATCGACTCTTTGTTCTACACCTTCGATATGCGTAGCACCTACTTCCCCGACAAATTCACCCCGGGTTCTGGTTTGGGCTTCAAAGCTTACAACACCATGCGCTACCGCAAAAGCCAATACGAACAAGCTTTCAATTGGTTTGTCCAATCTGTCGAAATGGAGAAAGAGAACACACAACCTGCTATTTGGGACGCTTACTATCAGCTGGCTGAAAACATCACCAAAGCGAAAAGGGACACTTCCATCGTCGTTGAAGCTTACGAACGTGCTACCGACTACTTGGATCTTTCCATCCTGAACGCTACCAAGGCTTACGAACAAGGTACCGATGCTTTGGAAGAGCTGCAAAAACAACTGGAAAACGGTCAAATTGACCGTATGGCATACGACAAGCAAGCTAAAAAGCTGACCAATGACACCACTCGTCAGGCAAAGCTCATCACCAACTATCGCAAAACGTTGGTAAAAATCAACAACGCTGTGACTCCTTACGCTTCCTGCGAAGTGCTGGACATGCTCTATACCAAGAAGTTCGATGAAATCAAAGGAGACCTGGCCGCTGTCAGCAAAATGGTCAACACAATGTTCAAGGGCGGCTGCACCAATAGCCAAGTCTTCCAAGATGGTCTGGAAATCCTGCACAAGGCTAATCCGAACCGCAACACTGCCTACATGATGGGTAACCTCACCTTCAAGAACTACGCTAAGAATCAATCCAGTGAAGAGCTCAGCAGAGCCATCGAATTCTTCAAAGAAGCTGTGAACTTGAGCGAGACCCACGAACAAAAGGCGGATGCAAACTACATGCTGGCACTTGCCTATCGTATGAAAGGTTCTTTCTCTGAATCCCGTTCCGCTGCTTACGAAGCTTTGAAGGCAAGACCCAATATGGGCAAAGCTTACATCTTGATTGGCGACCTTTACGCAAGTTCCGGTGGCAGATGCTCCGACGATCAAGTGCCTGGCGCATACGCATGGGCAGCTGCCGACAAATATGCCAAGGCTGCGGCCGTAGATCCCAGTTGCGCAAGCGAAGCCAACGCTCAACGCGCTAAACTGAGATACCCCAGCAAGGATGAATTATTCAAACGTGGTCTCTCCGCCGGTGCTTCTGTCCACGTCGGATGTTGGATCCAAGAGAACACGACAGTGAGATAAAATCGAATGGTTTTCAAACCAAAATACTACGCTCAAAGCATCATAATCGCCTCGTGCATTATGATGCTTTTTGCTGCTTGTAAATCCTCAGGCAACAAAGCTCAATTGCTGGAATATCAAGGGAAATTCCCAGACGAATCGGCAGAAAACATGATGATTACCGTCAGCGACTCCGGTCGTATCAACTTCATCGTCAACGCACCAAGACTCAACCGTTACAGTTCTGAAGACACCACATATATGGACTGTCCCGAGGGAATCAAAGTCATTTCCTTTAACGATTATGGGCGGAAGCAAGCCATCATCACGGCCAAATACGCCTGCCAAATCAACAACAAGCTCTTCAAAGCCACCGACAATGTCATCATTTACGACCTAGTCAGTGGAGATTCTGTGATAACTAATGAAGTGATTTGGGATCAACGGCAGCGCATCATTTACTCCACCCAGCCAGTGAGACAGGTAAAGAGCGACGGTTCCGTCAACTACGGTGACGGTTTCGATGCCGACGAACGGTTCACCCGCTACACCATCATTCATCCGCATGGAGAAATGACTGGATACGACTTCTAATTTTGTAGTCCCGCTGGGAATCGAACCCAAATTTAAAGTTTAGGAAACTTTCGTTCTATCCATTGAACTACAGGACCATGAAAACAGGGCGGCAAAAATAAAAAATTTTCGGATTCAACGAATAGTAGATACAGGGCACGTCACGTCTCTGCTGTATGATTTCACCGGTCTGCGTGTATTCGAAATTTGTGTACATTTGCCGCCGCTAACAGAAATAAATAAAACATCTTATAATATGGAAAGAATTTCAAAAAGAGTGCTGGATATGCCAGCATCAGAAACGTTAGCCATGACCGCATTGGCACGTGAATTAAAGGAAAAAGGTCAGGATGTCATCAGTTTGAGCATCGGGGAACCTGATTTTAATACGCCTGAAACGGTGAAAGAGTACGCCAAACAGGCTATCGATGATAATTTCACTCATTATCCGCCGGTTCCCGGTTATGCTGACCTGCTGAAAGCAATCAGCAATAAATTCAAAAGAGATAACAACCTTGACTACTCTCCGCAGCAGATTGTCGTTTCCACTGGTGGTAAACAATCTATTTATCAGGCCGTTATGGCACTGGTAAATCCAGGCGACGAAGTGATTATTCCTACTCCGTATTGGGTTTCCTATCGCGCCATCGCACAAATGGCAGAAGGCATACCCGTTTATGTTCCCTGCAAAATCGAGAACAATTTCAAGATTACCCCAGCACAACTGGAGGCTGCTATCACTCCGAAAACCAAACTGTTAATGTTCAGTAGCCCGTCAAATCCTACGGGTATGATTTACTCCAAGGAAGAACTCCGCGCCATTGCGGAAGTGGTTGTTAAACACCCGCAAATGATGATTTTGTCGGACGAAATTTACGAACATATCAATTTTGTAGGCGGTCACGAAAGTATTGCTCAATTCGATTTCATTAAAGATCAAGTGATTACAGTTAACGGTGTGGCGAAAGGCTTTGCCATGACCGGTTGGCGTATCGGCTTCATCGGTGCTCCCGTGGAAGTGGCTAAGGCTTGCAACAAACTGCAAGGACAAATCACATCTGCTACTGGTTCCATCTCCCAACGTGCTGCGCTGAGAGCCATGGAAATGGATCCGAAAACTTCCAAGGACATCCTCTCCATGCGCGACACCTTCCTGAAACGCCGCGACTTGGTGTACGGACTGCTTAAAGAAATTCCGGGTTTTGAAGTGACCCTGCCGCAAGGTGCATTCTATTTCTTCCCGAAAGTGAGCAGTCTTTTTGGCAAACAGGTACCCGCAGGCTCTAAATTCGCTGCCGAATATAAGAAAACCGTCATCGAAAACTCCACTGACCTCGCATTCTACATCCTCCTGGATGCCAGCGTATCCACTGTGCAAGGTACCGCTTTCGGCGACGACGACTGCATCCGTCTCTCCTACGCCACCTCTGAAGACCGCCTCATTGAAGCCTGCAAACGCATCAAAACGGCCGTCGAGAATCTGAAATAACATAAAAAAATATTCCTTAAGCAGTCCCGAAGGGACAAAACGCACGAAGTGCTAATAACCCCACACAAGCGACGAAGGAGCGCAGTGTGGGGGTTAGCTCTCAAAGCAAAACAGCCCCATCAAAGCCACCAAGGAGCGCAGTGTGGGGGTTAGCTCTCAAAGCAAAACAGCCCCGTCAAAGCCACCAAGGAGCGCAGTGTGGGGGTTAGCTCTCAAAGCAAAACAGCCCCGTCAAAGCCACCAAGGAGCGCAGCGTGGGGGGCAAAACCTAAAAATATGAACATCATCAAAAAAACGACAATCATCTTGGCCGTTATCCTGGGGATGGCGACGGTCGCGCAAGCACAAAACATCAGCTACACACTACTGAGTTCCAACCAAAATGAAGCGGTAGTGCGGGTGGATTTTGGCACCTACCAGACAGAAACCGTTTCTGTGAACGGCACAGAAATGCAAAAACTGCACATGGCAGATGCCTACCCCGTGTTGAAAGCGGGAAGTCCCGAGCTGCTGCAAACCGCCTTTTCGCTCATCATCCCGGAAGGCAGTAGCCCCAAAACGGAGATTTTGGATGCGCAATATACTACTATTGAGCATTTTGCACTTGCTCCATCCAAAGGTAAAATCTACCGCAACGTGGACCCGGCCACTGTCGCCTATACCACCAATCAAGATTACCAGACCAACAAATTCTTGGTTGGCAAGAATATCGTTCCGGACAACCAATACCAGCTACGTGACTTCCAAGGAATGAGTTTCAAGGTTTACCCCTTTGACTATAATCCTATGACGCAAACCCTGAAAATTTACTCTTCCATGACGGTCAAGATAACATTCAATAGCACCAAATCCTTATCCGTCCCTGTCAAAAACAATCGCACTTTTGATGCTGTTTATGCACACCAATTTCTGAACTACAAGGCATTGCGCGGCACAAATATCGAAGAGGAGGGCGACATCCTTATCATAGCGCCCGAAAACTTCATGGAAGCTATGCAACCCTACGTGGATTGGAAAATCCGCAACGGCTTTAACACAGAAATCGTTTCTGTGGCTACTGCTGGCGGAAATGCTAATGCTATAAAGAATTACATATCAGACTATTACAATAACCATAATCTTGCTTTTGTCATTATTGTGGGCGACAATTCCCAGTTTCCTACCCCTACGATCAGCGGGAGCAAATCAGACAACTATTTGACAGAGATTGTGGGCAACGATTCTTATCCTGACATTATTTTGGGCAAGATCTCCGCTGAAAACGTCGCACAGGTGGAAACGCAAGTGCAACGTTTCATTGAATACGAACAAAATCCGTCAGATGCCTCTCACTTCACGTCATTCATGGGCATTGCCTCTGACGAGGGTCCCGGCGACGAAAACGAATATGACTACCAACATATCCGGAATATTGACAACAAGCTATTGTCTTATACTTATACTTCTGGTTATGAGCTTTTTGAAGGCAGTCAAGGCGGTTTGGACAATAATGGAAATCCAACGGCTACCATGGTGGCTAATGGCGTTAACAATGGCGTGGGTATCATCAATTATTGCGGTCACGGTTCAACGAGCAGTTGGGGCACTTCAAACTTCAACAACAACAATGTCAACGCATTGACGAATGTTGGCAAGTTGCCGTTCGTCATTTCTGTGGCTTGCTTGAATGGTGAATACGATGCGGGAATTTGCTTTGCCGAATCTTGGTTGCGCGCGACAGACAACGGCGAGCCCTCCGGTGCTGTCGGTTTTGTAGGTTCCACCATCAGCCAGCCGTGGAACTCGCCCATGTGTGCACAGGATGCCATGATCGACATGCTTATCGGCACTACACCGGAGAATCAAAAATTCACTTACGGCGGCATGTTCTTCAACGGATTAATCAAAATGCTCGACGTTTACAATGATGTGGACGTTACCCGCACATGGATTCTTTTTGGCGATCCCACATTGCTAATGCGCACTGCCGAACCGCAAGAATTACTCGTTTCGTACAATGAAATTCTTCCGCTGGGCGTACCAACAGCAACTTTCTCATCCGCCGTTGAAAACGCAAAAATTACGGTGACGAAAAACGCAGAAATCATTGGTATCGGAAGAATCGTCAATGGAGAATGTACCATTACTTTTGAAGAAATCTTTTCACCACTTGACACACTTCAAGTACTGGCCACTGCGCCTAATTATCTGCCCTTTGAAGGCAACATCATATTCATTCCCAATGAAGATCCTTTTATTTTTGTGGGCAATATAAATTTAACAGAACAGATTACCCCTGAAAACAACCATAGTGCCAACGGCTTGGCTGAGTACGGTGAAACCCTTTTGATGTCCCCTGAACTCACCAATGTCGGCGGAGCTACCGCCAATAACGTGCGTGTTGAAATCTCTTCTGACGACCCCTACATCACTTTATATTCCACCACTATCAACATTGACTCTATCGCTCCAGAGGCAACAGTATCCAACCAATCCATCTCCTTCAAAGTTTCTGATATTATTCCTGCCTCTCATAATGCAATCTTCCATATCCGCCTGATTTACAATAACGATACAATAAATCAAGACAAAAGCATCAATCTTTATGCTCCTGCTCCGAAAATTTTGTCTGGCTATGTAGATGATACTACTGAAGGAAATAGTAATCATAGAATAGATTTTGGTGAAACTTTCCTTTACCATATCAGATTGACCAATCTCGGAAACATGGAGGCATTGCCTGGCACTTTCACGCTGAATAATCCTGCCGATGATATTACCCTTTCCAGCTACACGGCCGACATTCCACAAATCGATGTTCGTGGTGAAACTATCGTCTCGTTTATGATGACGGTAAAAGACACTATCCTGGAACCAACATTGACATATCTGAGAGCCATTTACAACGTTGACAACTATGTTGACACGAGTTACATTCTTCTCAAAATCGGTGCCGTAATCGAAGACTGGGAAACGAGCGATTTCACCTTTATGGAATGGCAGAACAACAGCAATAAAGCTTGGATGATTTCCTCAAACAATCCATACGAAGGCAACTATTGCGCAAAATCAGGCAATATTTCCAGCAATGGTAACACTACTTTGAGCATCAACTACGAATCAGATGTAAATGATTCGATTTCTTTCTATTTCAAAGTTTCCAGCGAAGAAAGCTATGATAAACTTACCTTTAGAATAGATGGTAGAAGAGAGGGGCAATGGAGCGGTAATATCGGTTGGACGCGAGCCGTCTTCTATGTGAGTGAAGGCGAACACGAATTCAGTTGGACTTATTCCAAAGACAACTACTATTCTGAAGGTGAAGACTGCGCATATATCGACTTCATCGCTTTCCCTTGCGGCAGGTTGAACTCAGCCATGAGTGTGGATGATTTCACCCAAAACACACTGGCTGCTTCCATTTGGCCGAACCCGACCACAGATTTCATACATGTACAATTGAACGATAACATCCAGAATTGCTCTTACCAACTGTTCAACATGAATGGAAAACTTCTTCAAGGCGGTCGCTTGTTTGACAACCATACAGAAATAGATGTTAGAAATTTAGCGACTGGCATTTACCTATTAAACATGGAAGACAACCAACATCACGTTCAAACAACCAAAATTATCAAGAAATAAGTCTCTTGGCATTGAAAATTGCGAATGATGAATAAGAAGCCTTTAATACTGGTGGTCAACGATGACGGCTACGAAGCCAAAGGTTTGGAAGCGATGGTTTCCATCGCCAAATCTCTGGGTGAGGTCGTGGTAGTGGTGCCCGATCGGACGCGGTCTGGCATGGGTCATGCGGTCACGATGAGTGAACCGTTACGGCTGTCCAACTACAAAAACGAAGATGGCATCGCTTACTACAAAACCAACGGCACGCCAGTGGATTGCGTGAAATTGGGCGGAAAGGTAGTGCTTCGCGACCGTAAAATCGACTTGGTACTCTCCGGCATCAACCATGGCTCCAACTCTTCGGTCAGCGTGATTTACTCTGGCACGATGGCCGCTGCCATCGAAGCCACCTTCGATAACATTCCGGCCATCGGAATATCGCTGTTAGACTTTTCCCCCAATGCAGACTTCTCGGCAGCGATCCACTTCGGCCGACCCATCGTGGAACAGGTGCTTGAAAAGGGGCTTCCACCGTATATCTGCCTCAATGTCAACATACCCAAAGTGCCCATCGAGGAGATAAAAGGGGTGAAAGTGACCCGCCAGTGCCACGGTGTTTGGCACGAAGATTTAGTGGAACGCATCGACCCATTTGGCCGCAAATACTACTGGCTGACCGGTTGTTTGGATCGCCACGAGTTGGCTGAAGACACCTGCGAATGGGCGTTGCAACACCATTACGTCTCAGTGCAGCCCGTACAATTTGATTTAACGGCACATCAGTATATTCCTAACTTAAAGTATTTAGAACAATGATGGACTTTCTTAGAAGAGATTCCTACGCTGTAGGTGTGATTATGGGATTGATTATCCCTGTGGTGTTATTCGGTGTCATATATGGCATCTTTGCGCTCATCATGCACGCCAACCCGCAAATGTTGGTGAACAGTCCCAACCTGATCAAGATCTTGGTCCCGAAATTCATCCTAATCGCGATGATTCCCAATCTGTTCATTCTGCGCTACTATCTGCTGAAGCTGAAATATGACATGACAGGCCGCGGCATTGTGATTTCCACATTCATCTGCGCCATCGGCTTCGTTGCCGCGCAATTCCTACTATAGGCACACGGCAAAATCACCGCGCCGCTACCGAGCTTCATGCCCCTAAAAGGGCGGCTCAAAAACAGTTTGATACGTGGTCTTCGTTCGTAACAGAATACTTATTTCCCTAACAAACACAAAAGAGGTACGGAATCCGCACCTCTTTTTGTTTGGTTAAACAAAGGGTTTAACTACTACTCTAAGCTGATAGCTTCGCAAGGACAAACGTCTGCGCATGCACCGCATTCGATGCAGAGATCAGGGTTGATAGAGTAAGCAGCGCCTTCAGAGATAGCCTCTTGAGGGCATTCGCCGATGCAAGTTCCGCAAGCGGCGCAAAGATCTTCACTAATTTTGTAAGCCATAATACTTTTTTTGTTGTTGATTGAGCGGCAAAGATACACTTTTTATGAATCTCTACGCACTCTGTGAAAAATTTTATGAATAGGTTTCGGTTCATTATTTTGGAGCGTAAGACGGTTGGATTTCCAAGAGGTTTAAAACGGGATGCGGTACCGTAGGGGCGAATAATGATTCGCCCCTACATTTCCCCATTCATCGCTTCCTTTTCACACACGCAGTAGCCTCCCGTCTTCTTGCTGCCCACATACTCGATGAGACCCTCCTTCTTGAGCTGCG
>CAMKLG010000018.1 GCA_946413585.1 uncultured Bacteroidales bacterium | reverse complement strand
TTGCACTGACCACTTTCGCACAGCCGCAGCTCTCGGTCAACAACTACGCGCCGATTGAGTCGCAGGGCAATTTCCCGGCCGACCTGAAAAATGCTGCCAACACCCCAAAGTCAGCCAAGACATACAATCCGTTCCTCATCGCCATGCTTCAGCAGGGTAAGATCCTCTACGGTAGCGAGATGAACCAATACCTCGACAACATCAAAGAGAAACTGTTGGCAAATTACCCACAACTCCAGCAGGATATCCACGTATATATCTTGCAAACGCCCATCGTGAACGCTTACTCAATGCCCGACGGCACTATTTTGGTAACCATGGGGATGCTGGCGCAGGTAACCAACGAGGCGGAACTTGCCTTCGTGCTGGCGCATGAAATCGCACATTACAGTGAGCACCATGGCAAGGACGACAACTCGAAAAGCAACGACAAAGACGCTGTGCGCCGATACATGCGAAACCGCCAATACTCTAGAGAACAGGAATTTACCGCCGACCAGGTCGGTTTGACGAAATTTTTCAAAGACACACCATACAGCTACGACATCATTGATGGGATATTTGACGTATTGCTTTATTCCGACCTGCCGTTTGATGAAATTCCCTTCCAACATTCCGAAGTGGAGGCCGATTTCTACCATTTCCCTGACAACTATTTCTTGAAGACAGTCTCAAACATCCCCGACCGCTCCAACATGATGGACACGCTGCTCTCCCACCCCAATATCGAAAAACGGAGGACTTTAGCTAAAGGCGTGGTACAAAGCTTTTCCAACGAAGGACGCAAAATGTTTGTGCAACCTGAAGAACAGTTTACGCGCTTAAGAAACGCCGCCCGCTTCTCCTGCATCGAGCGATATCTCATCAACCACGACTACGACAAAGCTATCTACAACGTGTATGTATTGCAACACTCTTTCCCCAACAATGCGTACCTCGACAGAGCCATGGTGACGGCATATTACGGTGCTTCGAAACACAAAGGGCAAGGCAAAACGAACGTGATGATGGAGCCCTACAAAGAGGTGGAAGGCGAACAACAGCAGGTCAACTACCTGATGTCCAAGATGAATCGCAATGAATATGCCGTGTTGGCCTTGCGCAAGGCATGGACAACGATGCAAAAACACCCTGACGACGAGTATCTGCAAAGTGTGGTCAAAGATCTCATCACCGACATTTTCGTGAAGAACAAAATGCGCTACATTGACTTCTGTGACTATCCGCAAGGAACTTCTTTGGAAGAGATTGCGCAGACAGATGGAGACACCACCCTGCAAACGGGTTCCAAATACGACCGCATCAAACAGCAAAACATGAGCGTAAAAGTGCTCCCCGACCCTAAATTCAAGACAGTCAACTATATGCTGGTCGATATTCACAGAGATTCTCTGTTCAAGAGTTGGGTCAACATGGCGGTGGTGAACGGTGAGACGCAGGCTGTGTTAGAAGCCGTCTCCGACGGGCACATCGGAAACGAGAAATCGGTACTCATCGCCATGCCAATCTATCATATTTACAGCGACAACGGAAACATCAAGAGCCAAGCTGCCGACCAACGCAACGCCGAACAGCTACAAAAGCTGATGTGTCGCGCCGCAAAACGTGCCCATATCACTCCCGTCACCCTTCAAATGGACTTCAAGCATCCCGAAACCGAGCAGTATAACAGTTTTGTGAAAATCAACCAATGGTACCAAGATTTCGCCAACGCCGGAGCCTTGGACATGCGCTACCACACCTCCGAATATTTGGACGAAATCGCCGCCGCACTGGGCAGCCGCAAGCTCTGCTTCGTCACCGTGACAGACTCACCAGGGCGCAGTTTCTTCGGCAACAAACTCACTCTTCCGTGGCTCATGCCAGCATTTCCCTACTCTATTCCCGTTGTAATCACCGTGTTGTGTCTCCGCCAGTATGATTTCGATGTCAACTTCCGCGTCATCGACATCATCGACGGCACTGTAGAATCCTCCGGTCACTACAGCAACTCCGAAGTGATGCGAAAAGCCTACATCAACGGGTATGTTTATCGGATGATGGAGAAGTATGTGAAGCAATGAAGGACGGTGACGTATCGATGAAAAACGATGAATACCAAAAAGGGCTGAAAGCCCGACCTATGTTAGCCTAGGGTGAGCGTAGCGAGCCCTAGGATATATGAGGATAGGGTGAGCGAAGCGAGACCTAAAATATAACAAAGAAGAATATGAAAAAGATAATAACAACAATCATCATCACCATAAGCCTGTCAACGGCCAACGCCCAGATGTACAACTTCCTGGGCAACCATGTCATTCTGAATATGGAAGGTTTCTTTTCGCCAGCGTGGATCAATCCTAACCCTGTGAGTTCTGGCTGGGATGTCAGCGACGCTATGAAAAGGTATATGGGGCTCAACTACTTTCTCTCGCCCAACATTGAACTGATAGTTTGGGAAAAGGGCACCGTTGGTGTGGGCTATGACTATTACAACTCCCCATTCAAAGGCAGTGACAGCCGCCTTCGGATAGAGCATAATTATTATGGATACACCGACTGGCGCGAAGCCGAACTTTACGGCAACATCATCGCACACGGCTTCAACGCCTACTACAAGCAATATCTCGGCGACCGCTTCGCACCGCTCGGCCACTACATCAAGCTCCAACTCGACGGCTTCTTCTATCACTACAAGATGGACAGGGAAGGAATACGCCTTGGCATCCTATCCACCACACAGGAGTCAACGGCAGAAATTCTCGAGAACAAAGGCACACTTTTCGGCATGAAATTTGAATACGGCTACGATCTCGTAGTGTTTAATCGGTTAAAGCTGAACTTAGGCGCAAGCATAGGTACTACTTTCGGCGGATACAAAGTACCTTTCAAGACCATGAAAAAAGAATTTGACGTCAACGGCGGTGGCATCGATGCCCACTACGACGACTACGCACGCACTCGCATTCTCAGTGCCTACTGCGCAAGTATCAAAATAGGCATCGGATTCATCCCGTTTTAATTCACAGACAATTCATTATTAACCAAGCAATTAAAGCAATGGAATATCAAATCAGATTGATGACAATCGAAGATTACGAACAAGTATATGCGTTATGGTCCATCACGGAAGGAATGGCATTGCGTGGCTATGACGACTCGAAAGAGGGCATCGCCAAGTTCCTGAAGAAGAATCCGACCTCGAATTTCGTGGCAGTGATGGACGGCGAAATCGTGGGCGTGATCATGTGCGGAATGGACGGTCGCCGCGCTTACATTTACCACACCGTGGTGCGCAAAGACCTTCGTCAACAAGGCATCGGCAAAGCCCTCCTCGGATACGTCTATCATGCCATAGAAGCCGAAGGTATCAAGAAAAACGGCCTCTTAGTACTGAAAAACAACGAAATCGGCAACAAATTCTGGCAAATGCAAGGCTGGACCGAACGCGTGGACTTGAACTACTACAGTAAAAATAATGTGGAACAGTGAGGGAAAAAGGGAAAAGAGAGTAGGGAATAGGGAGTAGCCAACAGCCCATCGTCTATGTCTATCTTTACCCCCATGTTATAGTCAAAAATCAAAGTTCAACGTCAATACTTCCGCATGCATTTAACAATCAAACATATTACCCTTTTGCTCGTCATGGCGGCCAGCATTCTAGTGTCGGGGTGTGCGAAGATTGTCACCCCGACAGGTGGACCGAAAGACACCACGCCACCGAAAATCGTGAAAGTAACACCTGAAAATCAAACCGTCCACTTCAACGAACGACAAATCCGAATCTATTTCGACGAATACGTCACGTTGAACAATCCTAATGAAAACGTGCTGATATCACCGCCGATGAACATCAAGCCAAACTATACCATCAAGGGTAAGTCTTTGGTTATCACGTTCAAGGACACCTTGCATACGAACACAACCTACAACATGGTCTTCGCCAACTGTCTCAAAGACTACCGTGAAGGAAATCCACTGAGCCTTTTCCAGTACAGCTTCTCTACCGGAGACAGTCTCGATAGCTATATGATTCGAGGTAATATACTGTCAGCCAGAACGTTGGAACCAATCGCCGACCTGTTTATCATGCTCTACAAAAACTTTGAGGATTCTCTGCCTCTAACTACCATTCCCGACTACGTCACAAAAACACAAAGTGACGGCAGCTTTCTCTTCCAAAATATCAACAAAGGGAAATATAAGATATTCGCTCTCAAGGATATAAATTCCGATTTCAAATACAATTTACCCAATGAAGAAATCGCCTTTCTGTCGGAAACGGTGACTTCTTATCCATCAATTCCCGACACCGCAGCCGATTCTCTGAAAGCCATCCAGCCACTGTTAACCCTCTACTCTTTCATCAAGGAAGATACCACACAGAAATTGTTGCACTACCTCAATCCGGCTCTTGGAATCTACCAATTCCCCTACAAACACGGCGTAACCGATTTCATCGTAAAGCCTTCGCCGAATGCTCCCGAGTATTTCCAACGAATAAACGCCACACGCGACACTATCACATGGTTCATGAAAACACCCGTTACTGACAGCGTTCTCTACTATCTGAACGCTGACGGCCTTTACGATACGGTATGGTTGGTCCCATTCAAGGAAAAGCAGACCAGCGGACGCGGACGCACGAAGCCAACCCCGAAGATGGCGGTCTCTTTTTTGAATGCCGGCGAATATCACAAACCGCTCACATTACGGTTTCCTTACCCCATCCAACCCCGCGACTCCTTCGATGTTTATGTGTTTTCTAAACAGCAGGACACGAAAGACACTACCATCTATCGTTATGCGGTACCAGACACTTTCCTGACGGAATTGCCGTTACCCATGACCTATTTAGAGAAAAAAACCTATTCGGTCATGATTCCCGACTCGCTCTTTTACGGATACCATCAGATCACCCACGACACACTCAAGGTACAATTTTCCACCAAATCTATCAAGGATTACGGCACACTCATCATGCATTATGAACTTCCCGAAGATGGGAAAACCTACATCGCCACCCTACTGGAAGGGAACAAAGTCATTCAAGAGAACGTCCTGACCTCATCAGAGACAATAACATACTCATTTCTCGCGCCCAAGACCTATCAAGTGAGCGTGTTCTGTGATGAAAACAAAAACGGTCGTTGGGATCCTGGCGATTACTCCACGAAACGTCAGCCCGAGAAGGCGTACAATTTCCCACACGGCATTTCCATCCGCGCCTATTGGGATAGCGAAGAAACGTTTACTATTACGAATTAAGAACTGAGCGTGAAAATTTCACTCAAAACTGATAGCAATAGCTAAAAGTCATCACTGAGTTGAACTGTTTATAGACAACTCGGTCATACACCCATGTGGGAATACGCACGGGAATAATCGAATTACTATAACGGAAGTTTACGCTATGGTGTTCCGCGATGTTGAGTGTGATTCCCGCAATGCCGGAAAACTCGTACCAGCGGAACGGCGGTCGCCCAACGATGGGACCATTGGCCTCGCGCTCGCTAGTGAAAACATTCACTCCGAAGCAGGGGCCGATTTCCAAATCAAACTGGAATTGCTGTCCCCACAGTTGCCACTTTCCAGCCGTCCAAATCAGCATCAGAGGCATTTCCACATATCCGAGACGCAACGAATAAAAATTGTCGGCCACCTGATTCTTTGGCGTTTTAGAATGACTGCCTTTCATGGTGAAATTCAGCTCCAGCTGCAGTTTCAGCCTGCCTGATGGATTGACAGCATGGTTGACGAAAAGGCCAGCAGTTCCTCCAAGTTGATGGAATCCCGACAGATCATCACCAGAAATCTGCGTGGCCGTGAATCCGACCCGCACACCACCATAAAACTTCGAAAGCGCATTTTTCTCCTCCTGCGCATGCAACCCAACCGCTAAAAGGGTGGTTATCAATACTACGATTATCTTTTTCACTGGATTATTTCTAATAATACTGGCTATTCACTACTCCCTCAACCCTAAAACCCAGATGTCTTCACCGGCACCAGGTCCTTAATGGTTTTGCCGACGTTGATCAGGTGGTCACCGACACGCTCGGAGTTTTGTGCCAAGGAGAGGTATTCGGAGCCGACCGCCGGGCTACACGAACCGTCCGTCAAACGCTGGATGTGATTGCGTTCCATCTCAACGGTCAGGTCATCTATCTGTTCTTCAATGACATTAGCGCGACCCAATGCCTGCAAATCCTTGTTATGATAGGCTTGCATAACCTCAGCGTAAAGTTTGTTCACCAACTCCTCCATCTGTAAAATCTCCTTCACCGCATCTTTGGAGAATGTGGCCTCTTGCTCACGCAGGGAATCGGCATACTCGACAATATTCTCAGCATAGTCACCCACACGTTCCAAGTCGCTGACCGTTCGGATAGTGGAGCTGATGTAACGTTGGTCGTAGTTGCTCAAATTGCTCTCAGACAACGCCACCGCATAGCGCAACAACTCTTGATTCAAAAAGTTAAGTCGTTGCTCCGTCTTTCGGAACTCCTCAATTTCAGAATAATCCATTGTGGTAATCACTTTGACGGAACGGCGGAAATTGGTGATAGCCAGCTCCGCCATGTTTTCGATTTCAGTTTTCAGCTGACGGGCAGCCACTGCCGGCGTACTCAACATGGAAGGGTCAAGGTATTGCAACCGAGGACCAGATTCTTGTTCTTCTTTCTCGGGAACCATACGACAGGCCACATTCACCAACACATTGGTCAATGGCAGCGCAATCATCATGGTACATACATTAAAGAAAGTATGGAACATGGCGAGTTGCAGCTGAGGAGCACTCGGGAACCAACGTTCGAAGAGAGTACCGTAGCTCCAGGCACCAGCCGTCGTAATGCGCAAAACCAAAGCCAGCAACATGAATATCACCACACCCATCACGTTGAAGATAAGGTGTATCAGCGCGGTACGTTTAGCGTTCGCGCCGCTCGTAATACCCGCAATCATGGCCACCACACAGGAACCGATGTTAGAGCCCATGGTAAGGTAAATACCCTGGGAAAGGTTGATCAGTCCGGTGACCACCATGGTGATGGCAATGGAGGTCATGACGGACGACGACTGGATGATAGCGGTAAGCAAAGCGCCGACAATGACTAACAATATTGGATTGCTGACACTGGCCAGCATGGTTTTAATCTCAGGAAGGGCCGCAAAATCGTCCATGGCCGATGCCATCATACTTAAACCAACAAACAGCATACCGAACCCCGTGAGGATTCCGCCGGTCTGCTTTCCTTTGTCGGTTTTGGAGAACAAAGAGATAAAGGCACCGATACCCGCAAATGCGGCAAAGATGATGGTGGTGGAGATGCCGCCGTTACCAAACATACCGAGGGCAACCAATTGCGCAGTCACCGTAGTACCTATATTGGAACCGTAGATAATGGTGGCCGCCTGCGTGAGGCTCATGATGCCCACGTTCACGAAACCGATTACCATCACGGTGACAGCACCGCTGCTTTGGATGGCCGCCGTGCCCAAAAGACCGATACCGACACCTACCCATTTGTTGTTACCGGTTTTCGCAAACAACCGTCGCAGCCGTCGGCTGCTCGCGGACTCAAGGTTGCTACTCATCATCTGGCAGGCCACCAGAAAAACACCGATGCCCGCCATCAAGGTCAAAATTGCGATTAGTACGCTGGTTATATCCATTATTTTGTTGAGGGTTGAGGGTTTAGAGTTAAGGGGTTAAAGTTTATGGGTTAGGGATTAGAGTTTATGGGATTGAGTTTAAGGGTTAGAGTTTAAGGGTTAAAGTTTAAGGTGAAAGTTTATAAAATATACAGTTCAAACATTTGTAAAACAATAATTTAGCACATTATCATTCTTCTTCATTCTTGCCGCAAAAAAATATTTCGCCAATTTAAAATTCGGTGGCAAAAATAACATTTTTCCGTTTTGTTCGGAAACAAAAAAAATGAACAGCCTCGCCGTCTTCCGATAGCGAGGCTGTTCATTATTATCTTGTTAGTACAAGATGCCTACGAGCCAACACCTTACCCCCTAAACTCTAAACCTTAAACCCTCCATCACGACCTCCTCAACTTATGGAAATCGCTCGCATCCCACGACTGATACAGCAGGATGTGGTGGATTTCGTTGATAATCATGATGAAGAGCCGCAAATCGTTGTCGGCGAACCACTTGATAGCAGCGGTCTCCTTACGGCAGGCGGCGGCAAAGGTAGCCAAGAAGGTGCAATGGTATTTGTCCAACCAGGCAATAGCCGCATCTTCGTTGTCTATCGCGTTGCTCAAAACCGCGAACTCGGGATAGCCGTTGTCCAACAGCCATTGCAACGCCGCCTCGTTGGAGTGTATTGCCGACGACAACGCCTCCAACTCAGGAAATCCATTGTTCATCAGGAAATCACTGAACTTCCGATCGCCCTCCAAACTTTTCAGGAAGGCCATCAGGACTTTGGGGTCGTAATCGAGTAAGTTATGCATAGTCTTTTCCATACGCCCTACACTGCGCTCCTACGTCGCTTGTGTGGGGTAAATTGCACTTCGCACGTGTTATCCTTCGAGACTGCTTAAGGAGAACTTTAATATATACTATTGCTTGAGGCTGACGGTTTTGTTAAAGACCAATTTCTCTTCAGTGGAGTCGGGATCGCAGTAGAAGTAGCCGATGCGCTCGAACTGGAAGTGCTTGATGGTGGAGGCTTTCTCGTAGGTAAGACCCTCTTCCACCCAAGCTTGCGTGGTAATTAACGAATTAGGATTCAGATTGTCGAGGAAAGTTTTGCCCTCTTCGCAATCATCAGGGGCAGGCACGTTGAAGAGGCGATCGAAAAGTCGCACCTCCGCAGCTTTAGAATGCTTCACGGGCACCCAATGGATGGTCGCCTTCACCTTGCGGTTGCTGTCGGGCATACCGCTCTTGGTCAGCGGGTCGTAAGTGCAGTGAATCTCGGTGATTTCGCCGTTTTCGTCCTTCACGATGTGCGTACATTTGATGATGTAAGCGTATTTCAGACGCACCTCTCGGTCGATGGAGAGGCGGTAGAATTTCTTGTCGGCATTTTCGCGGAAATCAGCACGCTCAATCCATAACTCCTTGGCAAATGGAACCTTACGCGTGCCGGCACCCTCATCTTCGGGATTATTAACGGCATCCATCATCTCCACTTGATCCTCAGGATAGTTGTCGATGATAAGCTTCACCGGGTCGAGGACGGCCATCGTGCGGATGGCTGTCTTATTGAGATCCTCGCGGGCGCAGAATTCGAGCAGAGAGACATCAATGATGTTGTCGCGTTTAGCCACGCCGACGGTTTCGGCGAAATTGCGGATGGCCGCGGGTGTGTAACCACGACGACGCAGACCGCAAATGGTAGGCATACGCGGGTCGTCCCAACCGTTCACGTAATTCTCCTTAACGAGTTGGAGAAGTTTGCGCTTGCTCATGATGGTGTAGTTGAGATTCAAACGCGCGAACTCAATCTGCTGCGGATGGTGGATATGCAGTGCCTCACAGAACCAGTCGTATAGCGGGCGGTGCACTTCGAACTCCAAGGTGCAGATGGAATGCGTGATACCCTCGATAGAGTCGCTCTGACCGTGCGCAAAATCGTACATCGGGTAGATGCACCACTTGCTGCCGGTACGATGATGGTCGGCATGCAGAATGCGATACATGATGGGGTCACGGAAGTGCATGTTGGGCGATGCCATGTCAATTTTGGCGCGAAGCACGCGGCTGCCGTCAGGGAACTCGCCCGCACGCATACGGCGGAAGAGGTCGAGGTTCTCCTCCACGCTGCGGTTGCGGTACGGACTCTCAGTGCCAGGCTGCGTTGGCACTCCCCTACCCTTGCTGATTTCCTCCTGCGACTGATCATCGACGTATGCGAGACCATCTTGGATGAGCTGCTCAGCCCAAAGGTAAAGCTGGTCAAAATAGTCGGAAGCGTAATGTTCCTCCGCCCATTGGAAACCTAACCATTGGATGTCTTCTTTGATAGAATCCACGTATTCAGTGTCCTCCTTCACGGGATTGGTGTCATCCAAACGCAAGTTGCACAACCCATTGTATTTCTGAGCTATACCGAAATTCAAACAGATGGATTTGGCATGGCCGATATGCAGGTAACCGTTCGGCTCTGGAGGGAATCGAGTATGTACTTTCGCATCGTTCTTCCGGTTCTGAATGTCTTCTTCGATAATTTGCTCAATGAAATTCATAATCTATAATATTTATATGGTAAAAAAAACAAGCTGCAAAAATAGTATTTTTTTTGTATTTTCGCGCCCGAAAAAAATTGTCAGATAATGGGTAGGATTATGGCCATCGACTATGGACAAAAGCGCGTGGGGTTCGCCGTGACCGACGAACTGCAGATTTGTGCCCATGCGCTGGAGACCGTGCCCGTAGCGCAATCCTTTGACTATCTGAAAGATTACCTCAAAAAGGAGAACGTCGATGTCATTGTGATTGGAGAAGCGAAACAATTGGACAACACTCCGTCGGAGTCCTGCCGCTACATCGAACCTTTCGTCAACCGACTGCGCAAGGAGTTGCCGAAATTATCTCCCGGTACCGAAATCGCCCGCATGGACGAGCGTTTTACATCGCGTATCGCCTTCCAAACCATGATTGACATCGGGTTGAAGAAAAAAGACCGACAGAACAAGGCGTTGGTGGACAAGATGAGCGCTGCCATCATCCTGCAATCCTATCTGGAGCAACAAGATTTGATAAAATTAAGAAAAACAGAGCAATGATATTACCTATTGTATTATATGGAAACCCCGTGCTGCGCAAGACAGCGGCGGAAATTGACTTGAAAGACGAGTCGTTGAAAACGTTCATCACCGACATGTTTGAGACCATGTACCACGCAGAGGGCGTGGGTTTAGCCGCCCCTCAGGTGGGCAAGTCCATGCGCGTATTTGTGGTTGATTCAGCACCTTACAAAGAGATTTATCCCGACCACGAGCCGTTCAAGGGCGCTTTCATCAACCCCACCATCACCGACCGTTTCGGAGAGGATGTTCCCTTCGCCGAGGGCTGCCTCAGCCTCCCGAAAATCAACGAGGATGTCATCCGCAAGTCCGACATCCACATCACCTACTACGATGAAAAAGGCGAATACCACGATGAGGACATCAACGGCATCCTGGCCCGCATCATCCAACACGAGTACGACCACCTCGAAGGCAAAGTCTTCACCGACAACCTCTCCCAAATCAAAAAGATGGTCCTCAAACGCCAACTCAACGACATCGCCAGCGGCAAAGTCCACCCCGCCTACAAAACCAAAAAATAATTCCAAAAAGGGCTGAAAGCCCGACCTATGTCAGCCTAGGGTGAGCGTAGCGAGCCCTAGGACGATGAATGATGACGATGAATGGCGATGACACGATGATGCGATGAATGGACGATGAAAAACGATGAAAAACGATGAAAAACGATGAAAAACGATGAAACGATGAAACGATTATTCACGGTTATATTATCAGTTTTGTTTTTGGCAGCGTGCCATAACGGCAAGCGTGCCGAACAGAAGGCAATCCGACAAGAAAGCGACTCGTTGCTCGCAGCATACAACCATTCCGATTCCATATACGCCCTTTGCGGGCGGATTGACACAGCCGCGTTCAATGCCTTCATCGTAAAAGCGATGGCTTTCGCGGAAAAGCACCCTGACGACACTCTTGCCCCGGGAATGCTCTATCGCGCGGGCGTGGGCAGCATGATCTTGGCGAAATCGGCGGACAGGCTAGGCAACGTGGAGGCACGGGCACGCAACGCGAAACGCGCTCTCGCCATCTTCAACCAATTCCAAGAACAATATCCCGACCTCGACCAAGCAAAACTCTGCTACTGGCAGCGAGCCATCGTCTATGACGACATCCTCGGCGACTGGCGCAGTGCAGAAAGCGAATACCGCGACTTCATCAACCGATTCCCCAACGATTCACTCACGCCGGTATTTCAACAATATCTCACCCTGTTGGGAAAAACGGAAAGTCAGTTGGAAGAGGAGTTGGCTATTGGCCGTTAGCTATTGGCTATTGGCATAACCGAACAAAAAAACGTCCCTCCGTTGGAGGGACGTTTTTTTGTTCGGTTATACATAATAATGCGACGAGATGGACGTGTTGTCTTCGACGCTTAGGATGATTTCAGACAGCAGTTTGGCCACGGAGATAACTTTCACCTTGGCACAAGGGCGCTTCAACGGGATAGTGTCGGTGACGAGCACCTCGTCAAGCACGGAATTCTCGATTTTCTCAAGCGCATCGCCAGAGAAGAGGCCATGAGCACACATAGCGCGGACGCTGAGGGCTCCCATCTCCTTGATGCGGGCAGCAGCCTTGCAAAGCGTGCCAGCTGTATCGATGATGTCATCCACTAGAATCACGTTTTTGTCTTTCACATCACCAATGATTTGCAAAGATGCCACCTCGTTTTGTTTCTCGCGCTGCTTATAACCGATAGCCAATTCGCAGTTAAGAGCCTTGGCGTATGTAGAGGCACGTTTGGTACCGCCTGTGTCAGGAGAAGCAATACTGATGTTCTCCCAACCGGAATTCTTCACCAGCGGGATGAAGACATTGGAAGCAAACAGGTGATCCACCGGTACTTCGAAAAAGCCCTGAATCTGATCGGCGTGCAAGTCCATGGTGATAACTCGGCTCACACCAGCTGCCGTAAGCAGGTTGCACATCAACTTGGCACCGATAGAGGTGCGAGGCTTGTCCTTGCGATCCTGACGAGCATAACCGAAATAAGGGATAACGGCAATGATGCTGCGTGCAGAAGCGCGCTTAGCAGCGTCGATGGCAATCAGCAACTCGATGATGTTGTCCGCCGGCGAGAATGTCGGTTGGATGATAAACACATCGCGTCCGCGGATGGTCTCGTTGTAATACACCTGGATTTCACCGTCTTTGAACTGCAAAATGTCCACCGAGAGAAGCGGCTTGTGCAAACAATCGGCAATCTTTTTCGCCAGTTCCGGATTCGACCGACCGGCTACCAATACGTAATCGTGATTCATAAACAATTGATATTTAACGTTTTGAAATTCATAAAATGAGATTACAAAAGTACATTCTTATCGCGGAAATGCAAAAAAAAGATATTATTATTTATGAACAGTAGGGATGGGGTGTGCAGCGTCTTGACGGAAGACGAAAAAAGCCCCTCTACAAGGGGCTTTTGGTGATTCCGTTGCGACTCGAACGCAAAACCTGCTGCTTAGAAGGCAGCTGCTCTATCCAGTTGAGCTACGGAACCTTAGGCTTACGCCTCGTCGGGATAGCAAGATTCGAACTTGCGACCTCCTGCTCCCAAAGCAGGCGCGATAACCGGACTACGCTATATCCCGTTTTTCAGACTGCAAAAGTACATTTTTTTTTGATTCCAGCCATCCCCTCATCTCAATTTTATAACCTTTATAATCAACAAATTACATCATACATCATTTAGCCAATCCTTTTTACGAGCATTTTTTTCGCATATTTATGCCCTCTCCTTCGCTATTTCACCCCCTCCATTCCCCAACAACCCAAAACTCCATAATATGACCTCTCAACACCATGGCAGCCCCTCTTCACTATTCACTATTCACTATTCCCTCCTAATCTCAAACACCTCATGTTCAATTCCGTGCTCCCCCAAAATCGCCCTCACGCGTGTTTCATCCGTATCCGATATAAACACCTGCCCGAAATGTTCTCGTCCTACCATACCCAACAGCTCGGAAATGCGCGAACGGTCCAACTTGTCGAAAATATCATCCAACAGCAGGATAGGCTTGCGCTTGTTGTAGGCGAAGGCGTAATCAAACTGCGAGAGCCGCAACGCCAACGAAAAGGATTTCTGTTGTCCCTGCGACCCAAAATGTTTCACCGGATGCCCGTCAATCGTGAAATCGTAATCATCTTTGTGCACCCCGAAAGTCGTATAGCCGCATTTCGCATCTGCAGGAAAACTCTTCGCAAGCCCTTCCTCAAAGGGCGTTTCCAACAATGCTGACTCATAGCGGATATCCACTTCCTCCATTCCACCCGACAATTGACGATAGTGCTGTACAAACATCGGACGAATATCCTCCACAAACTGCTTGCGGCGCTGATACAGCTGCACGCCATCTTCTATCAATTGATAATCAATCACCTGCAACAGTGATAGATCTGAGTGACGAGTCTCCATCTGCTGACGCAACACTGCATTTCGTTGCAGCAACAGCTTTTTGTAATGAATCAGATGCTGCAGATAAAGCTTGTCGAACTGCGAGATAATCTTGTCGAAAAACTTCCGTCGCACCTCATTACCGTCGTTGATGATGTCGCTGTCGTAAGGCGAAACCATCACCACGGGAAACAGCCCCACATGGTCGCTCAGTCGGTCGTACTCTTTCTTGTTGGCTTTGAGCGACTTCGCACCATTTTTATAAATACAACTCACCTGTGTGGTGTTTCCCGACTCCTCGTCGGCAAAGTCACCGTGCAACGCGAAAAAATCCGTGCCCAGCCGCACCGAACTGACATCCTTCGCCGAAAAGCAGCTCTTCCCGAACGACAGGTAGTGGATGGCATCCAGCAGGTTGGTCTTGCCGCTGCCATTCGCCCCCACAATGCCGTTCACGTTAGCGTTGAACGAAAACGAAGCTTCGGTGTAGTTCTTGAAATTGGTAAGTTGGATGGTTTTGAGGTACATCAAATGATGAATGATAAATGATACATGATCTATGATAAATAACGAATGCAGAATGATGAAAAAATTTATTCACCATTCTGCATTCATCATTCATTATTATTATTTAAGTCCCAGCACATCCAGTCCCTGGTTGAAACGAATGTCTCTTGGAATACCGGACTTGTTGATGCGGTCGAGGTCGTTCTGGAGGTCAGCTTTGATGGTGCCGTTGTCTTTGCTGTATTGAGCGGCGAACTCAAAATTGCCTTCTGCTTGGGTCTTGAGGATCAGGGCGATCCAGCCTTCCATCGCCTTGCGAGCCTTGTCGTAGTTGATGTGATAGGTTCCATTGCCGTTGCGGGTGAACGCACCGTTTTCGAACAAATAATTGTAGCACATCATATTAGCGATGCCGTGAGCCTCGGAAGCGCCGAAACGCACGCTACGCAGCAAACCGACGATGTAAGTAGTAATAGCATCCTCCACGGAGATGTCAGTGATTTCACCCTTATCGATAAGGTTGAGCACGAGGTTCAGGCCCACGATGTCGGCCTTTGCCTCTTCCCAGCTGGAGTTTTCAGTCTGCATGGCCTCATCCACGGAACCTTTACCGTTGATAGTCTGCTTCACGCCCAAGCCGTGCGCCACTTCATGGAAAGTGACATTCCAGAAGAAAGCGTCGAAAGTGATGTGATTTTGCTCTGAGGGTTCAATGATGATTTCGCCGATGGGTTTCATGATTTTGTCGAACTTAGCCTGCATAGCGTTGCGCAGTTGGAAGCGGCGGGAGCCCTTCTTAGCCTGCACGTTGTCGTCATTCGGCAGATTGATGGCGATGGTCTTGCCTGCAGCATTACAGTCGCCACCGTAGAACACCACATCATAGAGGTTCATATCACAGGTGGTACCCGGCACGTAGGTTTTATGTGCGGGATCACAAGGCAGTTCGCGTTGCAGTTGCGGGAGCATCTTCACGAATTTGTCCAATTTGGTGCTGGCTTCCACATCTTTCACGAGCACAAAAGCTTCCCAAGAGGTCTTCACGGAATTCAAGGCATCGTCGTAGTTCTCGATAGGTCCGAACACGAAGTCGATGTTGGAATTCTTCAAATCCATCCAAGCCATGTCACTGGGGAAATAGTCATTGGTCTGCAAAGATTTTTTGCGTTCTACCAAGTACTTTTTCATCGTGGGGTTGTCCGCAATTTCGATAGCCTTGTCGAGCAACTCGCACACGCGATCCAGTTTTTCCTTGTAGGCTTCATAATATCCGACCGTGATCAGCTTCCCATTCTCGTCACGTTTGAGAATGGTGTAGTGGGAGGATTTCAGCGGATCGTCGAAAGCATCATATTCAGCCTTCGTAATGTCCTGAGGGTAGTAATTGGCCATTGGAGGGCGTTCGCCATAACCTGGCACAAAGGGTTTCTCCGCGTCGAGGCGATCCCACGGACCATAGTTGATCATTGCATAATCTTTCATCCACGGGTCGGAGATGGTGTCGAGAATGCTCTTATCTCCGAAGGTCTGTTCCCAAAACAGGTCGTCCATGATTTGTCCGATTTCGAAGAAAATCGGCAGCAGTTGCCGTTCGCTCTCAGTCAATTTGGAGAGGTCGGCAGTCAAATCGAAGTAGGCATACTCCTCCACTTTCTGCTGAAGTTCGCTCTTGGATTCCTCGTTAGAGGTTTCGGCTTTTTTGTTTTTGCATGACGCAAAAAGGGCAACACAGGCCAGCATCACCATCATTGTAGATAATTTTTTCATATTCAAAAATTTAAGATTATTTCCTAAAAAACACGAGGGCAAAGATACAATTTTTTTTTGTAGAGACGTTGTGTGCAACGTCTCTACAAAAAAAAATAAGCGGTGCTCGTTACACACCGCTTATTTCATCAGATAATTATTACTAATGGTATAAAGACCGAAGGGTTATGCGTATAACTCTTCGAAGATCTTTCTGAGTTCGGGGCTTTCGCGAAGCTCCTGGAGGGTGAATTCGGCGTGGCCTTTGGTATAGCCGTTACCCATGATCATGTTCACGTCGCTGCCGATACCTTCAGCACCGAGGGAAGCTTTCGTGAAGCTGGTAGCCATGCTGAAGAAATAGACGATACCGTCATCTTTGGTGCAGAGCACGGCGGTCATCTCCTGGTCAGGAACGTTGACGCAGTTGATGGTAACATCGGCCATCTTGCCGTCGGTGAGTTTTTCGATGAGCTCATAGACTTGGACGGGGGTCATGCCGGCGGCAGACTCCACGATGTCGCAGAAGCCGAGGTCTTTGATACGTTGGGTGCTCTTCGGGCTGTTGGCGATACCGATGACCTTACCGGTGACACCGACGCGTTTCTTAGCCTCGTAGCAGCAGAGCATACCGCTCTTACCACCAGCGCCGAGGATAACGACGGTTTGGCCGTATTGGCACAATTTAGCGGTTTGTGCAGGAGCACCTGCCACGTCCAATGCGCTCAAAGCGAGCTTCTCAGGCATGTCGGTCGGAATCTTAGCGTAGATACCGCTCTCGAAAAGGATAGCCTTACCTTTGATATCGACTTGGTCAACATCAGGACGGATTTCAAGGATTTCGTCAATGCGCAGCGGGGTGAGGCTGAGGCTGACGAGGGTAGCGATACGGTCGCCCTCTTTGAGGTCGATTTTGCCTTTGAGAGCGTCACCGATCTTCTCAACCTTACCGAGCAACATACCGCCAGAACCAGTACGACGGTTACGGTGCTTGCCCTGCAATTCAACGTTCAAGAGCATCTCTTTCTTCACCTCTTCCATGATTTTTTCTTCGGAAGCGCCAGGGCCAGCTTGTTCCTTGGCATAATTATGGATGTCGGTAAATGAAGCAGAGTCGATATTCAACGTTTGGACATCAATAAGGATTTCATTATCCCAAATCTCGTCCATGTTGTTGTCAAGTTTGTTAGCGGGCTGCGGGAGAACGCCTTTTGGTTCAATCACGCGGTGAGTACCGTATTTGTTGCCTTTTTTCTGCATAATTTGAATGATTTTAAGAATGATACAAAACTTTTATGCCTCAAAAATTGAGGTCGCAAAGATACTATTTTTTGGAATATATCACACAGGTTTGTGAAATATTTTTTTGTTATTAGCTTTTAGCTATCGGCTGTTGGCTGTTTTTTTAAGGTTAAAAGTTAATGTCCAAAAGCAAAATGGCAAATTAATTTCTTTTCCAAAGAAAAAAAATTGTACCTTTGCGGCGTTTTTCAAATGAGACGTTTTAATTAAAGTATTCATATTTAAATTATAAGACAAAATGGGAAGAGCTTTTGAATATCGTAAAGCAAGAATTTTCAAGAGAAACGCATATTTGGCCAAGACTTTCACCCGTCTGGGCAAGGAAATAACCATGGCCGCCAAGGCCGGCGGTCCCGACCCCGAGCAGAACTCCAAACTCCGTCTGCTTATCCAATCTGCCAGAAACGAGAACATGCCGAAAGACAATATCGATCGCGCCATCAAACGCGCCTTCGAAAAGGACATGTCCGATTATAAAGAAATGGTCTATGAAGGTCGCGGACCTCACGGCATCGCCATCCTCATCGAGGCGGCTACCGACAACAACCAGCGTACCGTCGCCAACGTGCGCAGCTATTTCAACAAGTTTGGTGGTTCCCTCGGCACCTCCGGCATGCTCGACTTCCTGTTCGACCACAAATGCATCTTCACTATCGCCCGTACTCCGGAACTCGACATCGAAGAGTTCGAACTCGCTATGATGGATTTCGACGCTGAAATCGACTCCGACGAAGAAGAAGTGATCATCATGGCCGAATACAAAGCCTTCGGCCCTATCCAAAAATATTTGGAAGACAACAAGTATGAAATCAAAAGCTTCAAGTTCGACCGCATCCCGAAGGAACTCAAAGCTCTCACCGACGAACAACGCGCCGAGGTCAACCTGCTCCTCGACAAAATCAACGAAGATGAGGACGTGACCAACGTCTATCATAATATGGAAGAACCCGAGGAAGAGGAATAATGATCCAGCGTAGAGACGCAAAACTTTGCGTCTCTACACTTATAAACCCTAAACTCTAAACCCTCAATAACCCATAACCAATAACCTATAACCATTAAAATCATGTATTATTACAAATTCAAAGTGTTTTACGACGAAGTGGAGGACTTCGTGCGCGACGTGGACGTACTCGCAAACACCAACTTTGAGGATTTCCACCTATTCCTGTACAAGTGTCTGGGCTTGCAAGGCAACGAATTCGCCGCTTTCTCCATCTGCGACCAGAAGTGGAACAAGCAAAAGGAGATTACCCTGATGGACACCTCCGAAGAGGACGAGGACTTTGAAAGCCCCGAATATGAGGAGGAAGATTCATTCAGCACGAAATCGCGGCTTCCGAAATTCGTCATGAAGGACGCGATTCTGAAGGATTTCATCACCGATCCGCACCAGCATATTCTTTACGAGTACGACTTTATGGATCCGAAGACCTTCTACATCGAATTCCAGAAGGTGGCGCAGACCGACAAACCCGACGAGTTCCCGCGCTGCACATTCCAAAAGGGTGTGATGCCCGTGCGACTCACCGCCAAAGATTTGCCGCAACCTGAAGTTGATGAAGCATCCTTGCTCCTCGACGAGCTAGAGGAGGAAGAGGAAGATTTCGGCTTCAACGATGGCTACAACGAGGAGGACTACACCGACTTGAATGAGTTCGCCGACTTTTAGCGGTCCGACGCTGTACATCCTCACCGGTCCCACAGGCGTAGGCAAAACCGCCTACACTATTGAGCTGGCGCAACGGTGGCAGGTGCCCATCATCTCCGCCGACTCGCGGCAGTTTTATCGAGAAATGCGCATCGGAACGGCTTTCCCCACCGAGGAAGAGCTGTCCGCTGCGCAACATTTTTTTGTGGGAATGCTCTCCATCCATGACTACTATAATATATATATGTATGAACAGGACGTGCTAAAACTGCTCGGGGAACTGTTCCGAAAATACCCCGTGGTCATCATGACCGGCGGCAGTCCGCAGTATTTGGACGCGGTGTGCCATGGGGTAGATGAAATGCCCGATCCTGACCCGAACACGCGACAGTACGTCATCAACCTGTTCAACAACAACGGCGTAGAAGCATTGCACGCACAACTGCGACTTCTGGACCCCGAGTATGCCGACACCGTCAATCCCAACGATTCCAAACGGATAATGCGGGCCTTGGAGGTTTCTTTGCAGACGGGAAAGCCCTATTCTGAACATCTGCATAAAAAGCAGGTAACCAGAGACTTCAATATCGAAAAGTACTACCTGAACCGGCCTCGGGAGGAGCTTTTCAATCGCATCAACCGGCGGGTCGATAAGATGATGGAGGACGGACTGCTGGAGGAAGCGCGCTCACTTCTCCCCTACCGCGACCTCAACGCCCTCAACACCGTAGGCTACCGCGAACTGTTCGACTACTTCGACGGCAAATGCACGCTGGAGCAGGCGGTTACGGACATCAAAACGCACACCCGCAGATACGCGAAGCGGCAGATTACGTGGTTCAAAAGGGAATACGAGGAGATCCTCCTGTAGATGCGCGACGGGGCGCACATCAAAAAAAGGAAAAATATTTTCAACAAGCTGCAACCTTTTTTTTTGCATCCTAAGGGTATATGCGCAAGATTTTTTATTTTCGCGGTGGAATATTTTATCGTTATGTGGATACAAAACATACTATTCAGGATTCTTTTGGTGCTGCTGCTTGCGATGCCGCCATTCCTGTCGATTGGGCAAAATCGCTCATTTGAGTCACTTTGGGCGAACTATGAAACCCTTCCCTCTTACCACCCCAGCATACGTGCCGCTCAGTTGGACACGATTGAGCGGAAGGCGGTGCGCGAGAAGGATGCTTACCAACAATTTCGGGTGAACTGGGAACGGACATATCTTGACAACAGAACCGATCGTATAAGCTTCAGAGAGATGCTGTTACGGATTGACTCATTGCGGGAAATGGACATTGCCGTGCAGTGGAACGACCCCGATTCCGCACTCTATCGCAGTCTCTATCAGTATCTTAGCGGCATGGTGCTGATGACCGCGAGTGGTTCTGCCAATACCACCCCATCAAACACGCAAAATACTGACATCCAGCGCCTTGACGAATGGACGAAAGAGGATTTCCGTAACGCCGCGAAGGAGCATTTTCGCACCTGCTTCGACCAAATGCCGACGGGAATCGGGTACAGCAACAGTGTTTGGGGATTTTTGACGACAGACGATGCGGTTTGGACGGTTTTCACCCCCACTTTGTATGATGTTTTAGTGCAAAATTGCCTTGACTATTTCTATAAGGACAAGGAAATGGTTGAATATTTGATAGAAAAAGTCCTCAATATTCCTCCACTGCAGAATGACCAAACAGTCAAAATTCATTTTGAGCTACTTTGGTTGGCCCACCTCTACGATTTGCCCGATTATCCCGTCGATTCGTCCGATTATTGGAAGGAACTCAATTGGATGGAAGAGATTTACGACCCTAACGAGGCTTTCGACTATGCTCGTGGCGTGCTGCTCTATTCGGCCAGCCAGCAAACGGAAGAGAAAAACGATTATCCCGCAAGGGCCTTGAAATATTTCGACCATGTGATGCGCGAGGGGGAAATCGCCTATTACCGCCAAAACGCCAGCTACTACATCGAACAGCTCACCCTGCAGCAAATTGAGCTCACCAATGCGCAATATGATCTCCCGCCGGGACATAAACTGCGGATGCCCATCACCTACGCCAACATCGACACCTTGTATGTCAGCGTCTATCGTGATGATTATGATAGCCGATCATCTTACTTCCATTACTATTCTAACGATGACGTGAACAAAAAGGCAAAGGGAACCTATTCGACTCGATGGTATTCTCATTCAGAGCAACCTGTTTACACTCAGCGTTTTATCTTAGAGACTCACGGCAAAAACCTCTCCTATACGACAGAACTTTGGCTCGATTCGCTTCCCCTAGGTCATTACGAATTTTTCTTCCACCAACGTCCCGAATTAGACAGCCTGGGGGCGCTGATGAAAACCGAGTTTAGCGTAAACCGAATGAAAGTATCGACTTGGAGTGAGGGACGCAACCATTATATTGCGGTGAATGATTTCAATTCGGGCAAACCCATTTCATGGCGCAGTGTCAATGTGCCGTTGAAAATAACCCGATTCACCAACCGTTTCGGGGAAATCCGATATCAACGAGTATTGTTTTGCAGCACTGATCTGACAAAAATCCATGATAAAAACGTAAAACATGAATATTACTATGATCCGCCTTGTTATCCTTGGCTGGAGCAGAAAATAGTTGGCCGACGTTATGCGCGTAGAAGGATGGATAACTATTTTACTCAGTTGTTTACGGACAGGACGCTTTACCGCCCTGGACAAACCGCACATTTCAAGTTTGTCCTATATGGCTGGAAAAGGAAATTGATTCCGAATCAGACGGTTGTGGTGCAACTACAAGAAAACAAGTATCCATACGCGATTATCGATTCCATGCAATTGACCACCAACGAGTTCGGCAGTGTGGCGGGTGAATTTAACCTGCCCGACAAAATCGGGAAATACAGAATCGAGTTGAAATGTCCAGATAAAAGAATAGAGCGATGGTATAATCCAACGCTTGAGGTGGCAGAATATAAACTGCCCTCTTTCAAGGTGAAACTGCTGAAAGACACCGCTCAAACCGCCACGGGCGACACGCTGACTATCCGGGGAAAAGTGACCGCGCTCAGCGGCTATCCAATCCGCGATGCCGATGTGGCATTGAATGTAAACTATATTGAAACAGAGCAATTTAACTTATACACTGACGAAGAGGGTTATTTCATATACCGATATGCCATGCCTCGCAGTGGCGTGGATGTTGTGTTGTACATTGAGGCTATCGTAACCGACCTGAACGGGGAGACCCATCAAGACATCATGAGGGTCGTCATTCCACCAAAGCTGTTGACCATCAGCGTTGATTTGGAGAAAGACTTCGACTTGGCGACGGGTGACACGATGCAACTGGTGCTACAGCCCGTCAATTTCGAGAAAATCCCTCAAAAAGTGCCGTTGCGTGCAACCATCATGCGATTGAAATCACCTGAGCATTACCGTATTCCGGTATTGAAGCATAAGCCCAAACGGTGGGAGCCGCACTACAGCCAAGAAGAGTACGCGCAACAATTCCCGCACGTGACTTGGGACCTCAACGAGCGTTCCTACAGCTATTGGCCTGTGTTGGATACAGTTTACACGACAGAGCGGCTGTTTTGCCCCGATTCTTTGCTCTTGATAGATGTACACAACTGGAAAACAGGCGATTATAAATTGTTGGTAGAAGGCACTGACAAGCGTGGAAATCCCGTCAAAGAGGAGCGGCATTTTACCGTAAACCATTCATCCTCAACAGATTTCAATGCTTATATGCCCATTCGGATCGCTTTCGAAAAGTATCCAGAGAGAACAGGCGAGAAGATGACGTTGAGTGTGGGCAGCTGTCTGCACAATGCGGTGATGATTTGCGATGTCTATCAAGGCGGCAAACGGCTGAAAACACTGCGCATCCCGCTGGATCATGAACAGAAATTGGTGACGGTGAAAACGCGCCGCAATAATGACCGCTACATCAACGTGCTCGCCCGCATCGTACAGAACGGGGAGCTCCACCACAAAGAAATCAATTACCTTATTGCGCTTGACTCAAAAACAAAAGAATCCATCATTCGCTATTTGCAGAATACTTCATTGATTGCTGAATTAACGCATTATCACAATGTTGCAGCGCCCGGCAGCAACGAAGAGTGGGAAATCACCATCCATGACGGAAACCAAAACGCCGCCAAGGAAGTGGAAATGTTAGCGTGGATGATGGATGGCAGCTTATACGAATTAGGAATGAAAGGACCTGAGTATAAGCTAAATCCGAGATACAGATCCTCTATTCCCAGGGCGTTTCGCAAAAAAATGACAACAACGATATTGAGATCCGAATGTAAAGATCTCTCTGTTGCTTATCCCTCATATATCACATTCCGCCAAGCAAAGCACCGGTACTTGCCCGGACCGTACGAAAAGATACGCCCGCTGTACAATTACACCTCCATGAATCATTTCCAAAGAGCAGATGATGGTGTTGACTATGCCATTGTGACGTACGAACCGCCAGTGTTTTCTATGGACAACACTGCGGCCTCAGGCAGAGATGTACGATCTGCATTGAGTGACATGGCGGGAGTCTCCTCTGTGGATGGCACCCTGACTTCCGTGCGGGGTAACCGCAGCGACGGACAACAAGTCATTGTCGATGGAATGCAAGTTAGACGTGATGTCCAAGTAGTGGAGACAATAATAGAAGAAGAAACGCCTGAGAAGAGGGAGATATCCGCGCCGTCACCCGACATCCGCGTGCGCACGACCTTCACAGAGACGGCTTTCTTCTATCCGCAATTGCGCACCGATGAACAAGGACACATCAGGTTCCGGTTCACATTACCCGACCAATACACCAACTGGCAGTTCTTCGCCACCGGTCACAACAAGCGGCTTTCCACGTGCGAACTTACCGCTTTCTTGCAGAGTCGCCGCTCGTTCATGCTCCAAAGCAATGCCCCGCGGTTTCTCCGCGAAGGCGACACCATGGATTTCGCTGCCAAGGTAGTCAATATCAGTGAGAAAAACGTGCGCGGAGAGGTGACCTTGGCGTTTTTCAATGCGGAGAATAACCAACCGATTAAGATGATCGTGGGTAACGACTCCCAACCCTTTGATGTTTCCGCCAACGCCTCCCAAGAGGTCCATTTCCGCTTGGCGATACCCGAAAACGTGCCTGCGGTGACCTACCGCATCGTGGCCCGCTGCACCGATTCAGCAGCAGTGGCCGGCGACGGCGAGGAGAACATCCTGCCCGTACTGCCCAACCGTATGCTGATTACCGAGGCGCAACATTTCTTTGTGCCGGCCCGCACCGACACCGCTTTCACATTCCAGCGTTATCGCACCGCGCAGACCCCTACCCTGCGACCTCTGAGCTACACGATGGAAGTGACCGCCAATCCCGCGTGGCTCGCCATCCAAGCACTGCCCTCGCTGATGCGCTACCCGTACGAATGCAACGAACAGCTGTTCAGTAAATTGTTCGCCGCTGCCGTGGTACGCCACGCCCTCAAGCAGAACCCCGAGTTGGAGGACATCTTCGAACGTTGGCGCAACGACACATTGAACGGTTCTTTGGAATCGCCGTTGCTGAAGAACGAGACGCTTCGCAACATCCTCTTGGAGGAGACCCCGTGGCTCAGTTCCGCCCAAAGCGAATCGAAACAACGACGCGAGAACGCTGAGCTATTCAGTGCCGACAACCTGGACCGTCAGCTCACGCAAAGCCTCAACAATCTGATGCACAATCAGTTGCCAAGTGGCGGATGGGATTGGTACGGCCGCTACGGATATTCGCAATACATCACCGACTACCTCATCGCGGGCTTCTACAAACTCCAGCGATTGGGCGTGAAGCTGTCGGCGGATGCGGACAAGATGCTTGCCAAGGCTATCCGTCAGTCCGACAAAATCCAAGAAGAGCGTTACCAGCAGTATCTTGAAAGGCTGATGAAGGACCCTGAGGCGAAGTTCTATTTCAGCGAAGAAGACGTGCATTACCTTTACGCTCGCTCCTTCGCGGGGTTCGATTCCGTTTGGCTGAAAAAGCCCTATGTGCAGAATCTGATCAACTTGTCCGCCCATCAAATCCACTCCGCCCCCTACATGCGGCAGGCAGCATTTGCGTTGACCATGCACCATTTAGGTGAAACGGAAGTGGCCAGACAAATCGTGGAGGATCTGCGGTATTACGCCTTCCACGACAAGGAGTTGGGCATGTACTGGGGCGAGAATCCCGGCAATCGTCGGAAGGGCTGGCGGATATGGGGTTACTATCCGTGGTATGAGGCTCCCGTGGAGCGGCAGGCGATGCTCATCGAAGCTTTTTCGGAAATTTCACCGCGCGAAGAGGAATTGACCGCGATGAAACAGTGGTTGCTGTTGCAAAAAGAGGGTAATAGTTGGAAGAGCACAAAAGCCGCATCTGCAGCGGTTTACGCTTTGCTGCTGAACGCCCCGAAGGATCTGCTCGCACCTGCGACTACCACGATAACGGTAGGCGGCGAGACCTTCACCCCCACGCAAGACGGAAGTGCCGAAGCCGGAACGGGCTACCTGAAACACGTATGGACCACCGAAGAGATGACCCCGCAATTAGCTGACATTAAGGTACAAACCGACAGTGCACATCCCGCTTTCGGGTCGTGCTATTGGCAATATTTGGAAATTCCTGACAAGGTTACAGCTTCCGGCGACGGTCTGACGATCCAGCGCACGCTGCTCCATCGTCCGGCAGAGGGCGACGGCAAGCACGCTGAGCCAGTGACAGCGGCAAATCCCATGCGTCTGGGCGAGCGCATCACCGTGCGGTTGGTCATCCGCAGCGACCGCGAATTGGAGTACGTGCATGTGAAAGACCCGCGCACGGCGGCTTTCGAGCCGGTGAACATTCATGAGCGACGCGGCGGCAACAACGGTGCGTGGTGGGTGGAGAGCCCTCGCGATGCGGCTGAGCATTTCTTCCTGAACCGCCTCCCGCAGGGCACAATCATCATCGAATACGACCTCTATGTCACGCAGACTGGCACATTCTCCCACGCCCCTGCCACCGTCGAGTGCATGTACGCGCCGGGACATCGTGGACAAAGTGATGGAAATCGTATAACGGTACAGTAAGAGGGTGTGCACAACGCCTCTGCAACGGTCGTGAAAAATTATTTCCCGTTGTAAGAAAAAAAAGTGTACATTTGCCAACTTAATTTTTATGGTCGAAATCAACAAAAAATCAATACAATAACTCTCTAAAATATTAAAATTATGGCATTTAAAGGAGCTTTAGTCATCGACACTGAAAAGTGTAAAGGTTGTGCCGTCTGCATAACCGGTTGTCCGCAAGACCCGAAATGCATCGCCCTCTCCAAGAAGGTGAACGCCAAGGGTTACAATTATCTGGAAATGGTCAACGAGGACGCTTGTATCGGCTGCGCCAGCTGCGCAGTGATCTGTCCCGACGGGGTCATTGAAGTGTACCGCGCTAAGTGCTAATTCGCGCGAGGAATCAAGAATTTTAACAACAATTAATTAAAACATCTATCAAAATGGCAAAACAATTAGTATTAATGAAGGGAAACCAGGCCATTGCTGAAGCCGCCATCCGTTGTGGCTGTGACGGTTACTTTGGCTATCCCATTACCCCGCAGTCAGAAGTGCTCGAGCACCTGATGGCGGAGAGACCATATCTTACTACTGGCATGGTTGTTCTGCAAGCCGAGAGCGAATTGGCTTCCATCAACATGGTTTATGCAGGTGCTGCTGCTGGTAAACGCGTCATGACCTCATCTTCCTCCCCGGGATTCTCCCTGATGCAGGAAGGTCTTTCTTATATCGCTGGTGCTGAGCTGCCCGCATTGTGCGTGAACGTCGTTCGCGGCGGCCCCGGCCTCGGTACCATCCAACCTTCTCAGTCCGACTATTTCCAGACCACCAAGGGCGGCGGTCACGGCGACTATCGTCTGATCACCCTCGCCCCCGCATCCGTGCAGGAAATGTACGACTTCGTGGAACTCGGCTTCGACCTCGCCTTCAAATACCGCAACCCCGTCGCCATCCTTTCCGACGGCGTCATCGGCCAGGTGATGGAGAAAGTCATGGTTGACGACTACAAACCGCGCTGGACCAACGAATACATCGAGCAAAATTGTCCTTGGGCTGCCACCGGACACCGTTCCACCGGCAAGCACCGAATCGTGACTTCCCTCGAACTGGAAGCCCTCAAACAAGAGGCCATCAACGACCGCATCCAGGCCAAATACCGCAAATGCGAAGAGGAAGACGCACGCTACGAGGCTATCCAATGCGACGACGCTGAATATATCTTCGTGGCTTACGGCTCTGCAGCCCGTATCTGCATGAAGTCCGTCGAGCTGGCACGCGCCGAAGGCATCAAGGTCGGTTTGATCCGTCCTATCACTTTGTGGCCCTTCCCGACAAAAGCCGTCAAGGAAATCGGTGGCCGCATGAAGAAGATCCTGAGCGTGGAGATGAACGCCGGTCAGATGATCGAAGACGTGAAACTGGCTGTCGATTGCAAGATCCCCGTCGAACACTACGGCCGTTACGGCGGTGTCATCCCCACCCCGGTCGAAATCCTCGATGCGTTGAAAAAAATGATTAAATAATTTAAGCACTTGAAATTATGACAAGAGAAGATATAATCAAACCCGAAAATTTGGTGTACAAACGCACTCCGGTTCTCACGGATGCTACAATGCACTATTGTCCTGGTTGCGGTCACGGCGTCGTGCACAGAATCATCGCCGAGGTGATCGAGGAAATGGGCATTCAAGACAATGTCATCGGTATCTCCCCCGTGGGTTGTTCCGTGCTGGCATACAACTATTTCGACGTTGACTTCGTGGAAGCCGCCCACGGTCGTGCCCCGGCCTGCGCCTCCGCCATCAAACGTCTCCGCCCCGAGACCTTCGTGTTCTCCTACCAGGGCGACGGTGACTTGGCCTCCATCGGCTGCGGCGAGGTTGTCCACGCTTGCAACCGCGGCGAGAACATCACCATGATCTTCATCAACAACGGTATCTACGGTATGACCGGCGGTCAGATGGCTCCCACCACCCTCGAGGGTATGGAAACCGTGACCTGTCCTTACGGCCGTGATCCCAAAATCATGGGTCACACCATGCGTCTGACCGAAATGCTGGCTCAACTTCCTGGCACGTACTATGTTACCCGTCAGGCCGTCTATACCCCGGCAGCTGCCCGTAAGTGTAAGAAAGCCATCCGTCAGGCCTTCGAGAACCAGAAACTGAACAAGGGCGTTTCCTTCGTGGAAGTGACCTCCAACTGTAACTCCGGTTGGAAGATGACTCCTGTCCAAGCTAACAAGTGGATGGAAGAGAACACCCTCAAATACTTCCCGCTCGGCGACATGAAAGTTGACGGCAAGTTCGATCCCAAGTTCATCGAGCGCGTCGGCACCTTCGACCAGCCCAACGAAACCATCTTTTCACTGAGAAAAAAATAATCATTAAAATCCAAAAGACATGACTGAAGAAATCATTATAGCAGGCTTCGGCGGACAAGGTGTGCTCTCCATGGGCAAGATCCTGGCGTACGCCGGCATCATGCAAGACAAAGAAGTGAGCTGGTTGCCTTCCTACGGTCCTGAAATGCGCGGTGGTACCTCCAACGTCACCGTCATCCTCAGCGACGAGCGCATCTGCTCCCCCTATCTGAACCAGTTCGACACGGCCATCATCCTGAACCAACAGTCGATGGACAAGTTCGAATCCGCCGTGAAACCCGGAGGTCTCTTGATTTACGACCCGAACGGCATCACGCATCATCCGACCCGCAAGGACATCAACATCTACCAAGTCGCCGCCGCCGACAAGGCCAGCGAACTCGGTATCTCCAAGCTGTTCAACATGATCGTGCTGGGCGGTTTCCTGAAGGTGAAACCCCTCGTCACCCCCGAAATGTTGCACAAAGGTCTGGAGAAATCCCTGCCTGAGCGTCACCACCACCTCATTCCCAAGAACGAGGAAGCTGTGGAAATCGGCAAGGGTCTGTTGACTCCGTACCACACGTTGTAATCGCCTGTAGAGACGCAGCGCGCTGTGTCTCTACAATAGTATATAAGGACGGTCGCGAGGCCGTCCTTATTTTATATGACCATTAGCAATAAAAGATATTCTGATACGATAACGCGCAAATCGGTGGAGGAAATGAGTCATTCGATTGCGTAATAACAAAAAAAGCACAGCAAAAACTGTGCTTTTTTCTTTTCGATGTCGGGGTGAGAAGACTCGAACTTCCGACCCCTTGCACCCCATGCAAGTGCGCTAGCCAACTGCGCCACACCCCGAATCATTACGGCGGCAAAGATACTATTTTTTTTATTGTATCGGTCATTATGAAAACTTTTTTTTATATCGTTTTATTACACTGATTATCAAGCAGATAACAAGAAGATAAAGGGAAGAGCATATGTTTATACCGCATAATAACAGACATTTTTCGGATAATTTTCTGGTTTCGGTGCAATAATTGAAAGACGAAAGGCTACATGCAAAAGGCAACAAGTAATGAGCAAAAAAAAATCAACTCTCGCTCATTATTTGTGAATAAAATGTACCTTTGCACCCTCAAAATTTTGTATTCACAAAAAATAAGATAAAGATGAAAAAAATACTGGTCATTGGAGCTTGCGGACAGATTGGCTCAGAGTTAACTCCCGCATTGCGTGCAGTTTATGGTACCGACAACGTGGTTGCCGCTGACATGATTTATCCCTTGAAGGGCGACTTGGCAGATGCTGGTCCGTCGTGCAAAATCGACGCCACCAACGCACAGGACATCGCTGACGCGGTGAAAAAATATAACATCGATGCAATTTACAACCTCGCCGCCATTCTCTCCGCGAAGGCTGAGGCCAACCCGATGTTAGGCTGGAACGTAGGCGTGGGTGCGCTCATCAACTGTTTGGAAGTCTCCCGCGAGTTCGGCTGCTCCCTCTTCACCCCCAGCTCCATCGGCGCATTCGGTCCTGACACGCCGCACGACATGACCCCGCAAGACACTATCCAGCGTCCGAAGACGATTTACGGTGTCACCAAGGTCACGGGCGAACTGCTCAGCGACTACTACTTCAAACGTTTCGGCGTGGATACCCGTTCGGTGCGTTTCCCAGGTCTCATCTCCAACGTGACTCTCCCCGGCGGCGGCACCACCGACTACGCTGTGGAAATTTACTACGCTGCAGTGAAAGGTGAAAAGTTCGTCTGCCCCATCGCGAAAGGCACCTTCATGGACATGATGTACATGCCCGATGCATTGAAGGCCGCCATGGACCTCATGGAAGCTGATCCGAGCAAGCTGGTACACCGCAACTCCTTCAACATCACGGCTATGAGTTTCGAACCGGAGATGATTTACAACGAGATCAAGAAGCACATCCCGGACTTCCAGATGGAGTACCAATACGACGAACTGCGCCAAAGCATCGCCGATTCTTGGCCAAATCAGATGGATGATCACTGCGCCCGCGAGGAATGGGGTTTCAAACCGCAATACGACCTCGCCACCATGACCGTCGATATGATCAAGGTGCTGAAAACGAAGAACTTGTAATCGAGTTTTTCGGTCTTTATATTTCGCCCCCGTTGGAATCCCAGCGGGGGCGATTTGTTTTGGTTGAGAATTTATAGTTACGAGTTCTGGGGAATAACTGAGGCAAGAAACTCACTCGAAGTCATTATTGGAAGAGAGCAAAACTCGGTGAAATCTTTTGTGTTATTCGTGACAATCACCTCACAATCGGCGGCACGGGCACATTGGTATTGCAACATGTCCTCAAAATCCTTCGTTGGGTGAGCGATGGCTGCCGTAATATGAGCTTTGGTCAAAGGCACTATAGAAACCCCTTTAGTTAAGGCATATAAACGAGCATAACGATCGTCCATGGGCAATCGTCGCATAATGTATGCTGCATTAGCGTATGAAAGAGTTGTGGCAAAAATGTCAATAGCATTATTGTCAGCCAGCTCCCATATCATTTCTGCCTCAGCACGACACTCGCGTTCCATTGCGAGATCTATCAATATATTGGTATCCAGGAAAACACGTCTCATTTCGATAGTATATTAAAAGTCCGTTCGTCGATATCTTCCGGCGAGAGGTTCAGTTTTCGCGCAACCTCGCGGTTTTCTGGAGTGAGTTTATCCCACGCAGACTGACAATTCCAGTCTGTCTGAATTTCTTTCAAGCGGTGCTCCCGAAACCACTGAAGAGCTGTTTTTCCCTGAGATTGCAGCAACTCTTCATTAGAATCATTCATCAATCGTTCACCGAGCCATATTCGATCCTCAGAAGAAAGGTTAAGACCCAGGAGATATTCCCATAAATTGTTTAATTCTGTAGCCGTCATAACCGAATGGTTTAAGGTTTGCGCGGCAAAATTACAAAAATGTTTGGAGCGACGGTCTCTGGGAAGAGTCAAAAAATGCTCTGCAGAACCATCACCCAACGTTTGTTTCTTTGTTCGTTCTCCAATAGTATCAGCCATAGTCTTTCGTTGTTGTTTTTTATTTTGAATAATCTGCTGGCAAAGATACAACAAGAAACGCCTTCAGTCAAGGGTTTTGTGAAATTTCCTTTTTTGTTTGGTTATCAGCACAATACCGAATCGAATTAACAATTCAAACTCTAATTGTTAAATTTTTAGAGCGAAATTTCGCAGGGAATGGGGTATAATCCGCACCGACATTTTCATCTAAGCATTGTTTCGGGACAATACTTGAGGAAAAACAGTTCTACAAATAACGTAATCAAATGTTTGTTTGCGCTGATATTTTATGTACTTTTGCACCGTTATTATAATATAGAACCAAAGATTATTGATATAGAAGAAAGTAGAATTTAGTATAAATCATAGCGTTTGCTATTTGTTCGGAAACATTCTGAAACCTAGGAAATTTCAAATGATGTATTGATGCGAACAAGTCGTAAATGTCTGCGTAATGCGTGGGCGTGACTTGTCATTCAATACGGGTTTTCCTAGGACCTCAGAATGTGGACAAAGAATGTCCACGTTTTTTATGTGTCCTAGTGAAGACCTGTGTACCGATAAGCAAACCGCGTAAAACCGCAGACAACATGGCAGAACCCATTCATATCGGGCACATTATTCAGGAAGAATTGCGTGCGCAAGGGCGCACAGTAGTGTGGCTTGCGCGAAAGTTGAATATTGATCGCCGAGTTTGCTACCGCATTTTCTACAGCTATAGCATAGATACACAGGTGTTGTTCAAAATCTCGGGATTATTAGGGAGAGATTTCTTTGCGGAGTATTCCACTTGTCTCAACCTAGATTGAGTGTGACAAACTTGTCTCGTTTTTGAGATATTATTATCTCATTATGAATGGTTGTGGAATTGGTGGATATGGTAATTTTGCAGCATAAAAACTAAATTCCTCCAATATGAAAAACTGTTTTTTCTCGAAAGTTATTGTCATAGTATTAACAGTAGCTTTTCCGCATATGCTTAGAGCTGTGACTATTGAAACACATGTTAACTCATTTGGCACCTATAATTTCTCCGGTAAACACTTTTGCATACTTTCAAATATGGAAAATGTATCTAACGATGATGTAGAATTTAAGGAATATGCCAAATATATTTCTTACGCATTTCAAATGCGAGGCGGAATTGAAGTGACACCCCAATCAGATTCTGCCGAGGTCTGTATATTGTTAGGATATGATATAAAAGACGCATCGTACACACGAACGGTCTCAGAACCTGTTTGGGGACGAACCGACGTTTCGTCTGTTACTGCCCGCAATAATTCATCAGGTACAAAATATTATTATAATTATCACTATGGTGTAGTGGATTACAAACAAACTCAACAACGTGTAAACAAGTTTAATCGATACATAGACTTGTTTGTTTATGAAATATCATCTAATGACCGAGAAAAACAAAAAATGGTATGGAAGGCTCACGCAAAAAGCGAAGGTAGCGAAGACAATCTTTTTAAAGTTTTTCCCTTCATGGCAACGACATTATACAACGTGATAGGCGAAACGAATGTTGATTATTGGTTTCGCATCCCTGCAGATGATATGTTTGCGTATGGATTCATGAAAGGTTATTTTTTGGGACGAAATAACACCCTTAATCCAGAGGTTGATAATGGTATCGAACAAACTTCCTATGAAAAGGGGAGGGATGACTATTGGCTCGGGTTAGTGAAAAAAACGGATTCTCTGACTCTCGTTGTTTTAGAGCTTAATTGGAGCAGAGATGATGAAGATTTAGATACCTATTATATGCTTTACGAAAACACCTATATTTCTTGGAATGGTAAAGAGTATAAATGCATCGGAGCTGAAAACTTAGACAATGAAGAAAGAATCAAACTAGGAAAGAATAATGTGGCAAAATCTTCAACACGACGAGTATATTTGGCCTTGCATTTCCCTCCACTTCCTGAAGAAGCCGACGTAATAGACATCATCAGTCAAAAGAAGAAAGAAAGATCAAGTGCAGATATCGTTTGGAAAGGTGTTCAACTTCGAAATTGGTGACAAATAGCAAATGTATCCGCTCTCTGTTTTTGTCGTGAATAAAGAAAGTGAACAGAAACATGCTTTTGAACAGTTCAAGAAATAAGGGATATAGTTATTAAATATTAAATTTCATTACAATCAAATATATTCAATATGAAAAAATCAAGTCTTGTCATTTTTTTCGTGTCTGTCCTGTTGCTTTTCACTTCCTGTGAACGAAATCCGATTAGCTCGGAAGAGACGACACAGGAGAAAAAAATATCAAAAATCATCGAAGAGTGTTCTTATGATGAAGATGAGAGCATTTGTGAAGAAATCTGGGAATGGAACGGCAATCAAATAAGAACAATTACAAAACATTACTATTACTATGAATATGGTATGTTAGAAGAGGAGGATGTTGAGATTGCCCAGTTCTTTTATCAAAACAACAAAATATCAACAATCTCAGATGGACATACCAGATATGAATTGTTTTATCAGAACGACAGACTCTCTTCTGTGAAATGCTACGACATGAATGACAATCCAGAAAGAGAATACACCTATGAATATAATGGAGATAATCTTACAAAAGTGTCTCATTATATGCCGTCTCTTTCTATATCGGAAGAGTACTATTTTGAATGGCTTGAAGGGAATGTGGCAAGAATAAAATACTATAACGATGGAGACTATGTATCATCCTATTCTTTCAGATATGACAACAAGGGAAACCCATTTCATGATCTTTGTGTGAACTTTTATGATAATCTGTTTAATAGTGATGTTTTTGTAGAACGTTTTTTGTTCCCTTCATCAAAAAACAACGTTATTTCAGGCAGTCATAGCAGTGTTGGATCTCTAAACTTTACATATACATATGATGAGAATTATCCATTAACTAGAAAATGTTATTTAGATGGTACCGTCATCACGACCCGTTACGAATATCAAGATTAATACCAACAATAATAAACAGACAGATGAACAGAAGTTATTACCTTTCTTGTGTGCTATTAGTGGCATTATTATCCTTAACAAGAGTATCGGCTCAAGTTTCCGTATGGGACGGCACCTATGCCTCATGGACAAACGGTACAGGAACAGAATCAGATCCCTTTCTGATTGAGAACGCCCAGCAGCTGGCATACCTCGCCAACCGCGTAAACAATGGTTTAGATGCCGCTGGTGGTCATGTTTCCAATCATAATCTTCATTACAAATTGATGACAGATGTGAACCTCAACGGTAGCGAGTCGTTCCAATGGACTCCAATAGGATATTGGATATCCAACACAAACTATTATTCCTTCGGCGGCCATTTTGATGGTAACAACCACACTATTTCGGGCCTTTATATCAACAGTTCTGCAAATCGCGTGGGTTTCTTTGGATATACAGATGGAGCTTTGATCAAGGATTTAATTATAATCTGTGATAATATTATTAACACATACAATTCCTCTCCGGGTGGTTATGCAGGTGGAATAATTGGTTATGCATCAGGAGTAATGATAATTAATAATTGTAGCTGTAGTCATAATAATATTTCATCCTCTGGTAGTGGTTCGCATTATTCGGGAGGCATTATTGGCTATTCGTCTGAATCAATCTATATCAAAAATTGCCATAATATTAACGGTACAGTTACTTCTTCTTCAAGTAATGCCACAACGCAAAATGGCGTTAGAACTTGTGCTGGCGGAATCCTTGGACAAGCAAACGGAGAATCTACCATAATAAACTGTTCAAATGTTGGTAATATTTCGTCATCTTCTGTTGCTTCTTTTATTGGAGGTATCATAGGTGCCTCGAATTCATCTTTCAACATTTCAAATTGTTATAGTACCGGAAATAGTTCGAATGCAGGAAGTTCTGGTAGTACGTCGGGGGGAATAATAGGTTTCGTATATGTAACAGGGAACATCACTAATTGTTATAATACTGGAAATGTTTCTGCATACTCCTATTCAGGCGGCATAGTAGGAAGACTTCTAAACGAGTCATATTCATCAGCCTCTATCAACGTTAGTAATTGTTACAACAGTGGGAACATTAACGTTAATAATATCTCTTCCTGTAAAGGAGGAATTGTCGGATACATGTCTAATTCTCCAAACAATAATGTTCTTAATTGCTATTACCTTAACACATGTGGTGGAAACAATAACTACGGAGGTGCTCCAATGTCATATAGTTTCATGCAAACCTTTGATTTTGTTAATATGCTTAATAACGGTTCATGCGCTTATGAGCAGGACATTGTCCCATATACGAATTCTGGCTATCCTATTCTAACAATGATCATCCATGATGTTAGCACTTTAAATCCTATAAGCGTAACACAAAGTCATGCACATTTAAAAGGCGCTATTACTGTAGAAAACGACATAATTATGTCAACTGGATTTATGTATAAGGCTGTTAATTCTTCCAGTTATTCATTAGCAAACTGTAGTAATAATATCGTTGACACTCTCTCGTTCTCTGTATCTGGTCTAATACCTTCAACCAATTACACCTATAAAACATATTTAGTTACGCAAGGATGCGATACTACTTTTGGAGAGGATAAGAATTTCACAACGGCTTCAATAAGTGTTGCCACCAGTAATGCCACCAATGTTACACAAACGCATGCCACTCTCAACGGTACGTTGACGATAGGTGATGCAAACATTGTTTCTCAAGGTTTTGAATACAAGAAAAACACAGACACCGTATATCAATTTGTCAATGTGTCGGGAAATGAAAACGTACAACAAACAATAACTAATTTAGCTCCAAGCACACAATACACTTATCGTGCATTCTGCACTGCTATTGGATGTTCAACAATATATGGTGTGTCAAAAAATTTCACAACAAGTTCGGTTAGTGTGTACGCTTATGCTTCGAACGTAACTCAAACCCAAGCGACTTTAGTTTGTGATTTATCTACTATGGGCGACGCCACTGTTACAGGCCAAGGGTTCGAATACAAAAGGTATGGTGAAGCCAATTGGATACAAGTTACAGTTCCGCACAATTCTAATATTTCATATACCTTATCTAATCTTATTCCAAATACAACCTATTATTATAGAGCATTTGCAACCGCTACGGAATGCGGTACGATTTATTCATCTGGCTACTATAATACCTTTACAACAACATCTGTGTCTACCTCAACGAATAACGCCACCAATATCACCCAAACCCACGCCACACTAAACGGTTCCTTCACCATAGGAGATGCCAACATATCCTCCTATGGATTTGAGTACAGAAAAATAACAGACACAGTATTTCAAACGGTTACAGTGTCGGGAGAGGGCAGTGTGTCGGAAACCGTAACAGGATTAACTCCCAACACTCAATACACATACAGGACTTTCTGTACAGCTGTCGGCTGCGAAACTGTATATGGTAATTATCGGAATTTCACAACCCAAACCGTTTCAGTCACCACGAACGCCACCACTAATTTGACTGAATCATCCGCCACACTTAACGGTTCAATGTCCATGGGCGACGCCACTGTTACCAATCAGGGTTTCGAATATCGAACAGTGGGAGACGCGAACTTTACCACGGTGAATGCGACTGGAGGAACCGATAATTTCTCCGCTTCGTTATACGGCCTCCCTGTTAATACGTTCTATGAATATCGAGCTTTTGTAACAATCGCAGAAAATACGGAACCTTATTACGGTGCCCTCCAGACCTTCGAGGTCTCCTGGCTGAACGCCGACACCATCCTCATATACGATGCCGACATGCTGCAATGGGTGGCCGACCGCTGCAACAGCGGCACCACCTTCTATGGCAAGTACATCAAGCTAATGAACAACATCGTGCTTCCGCTCAACCAGCCCAACAACATGACCTCCATCGGCCGCTATCCCAATTATCCTTTCGGAGGCACGTTTGATGGCAACGGAATGACCATCACCAACTTATACATCGACCAGCCAAACACTGAATATCAGGGTTTCTTTGGCTACACATTGAGTGCCAACCTGTATGAGGTGGGTTTGGTGAACATCACCGCCAGCGGACGCAACTACACGGGCGGCATGGTGGCATACGCCGAGAACACTTACATGCGTGACTGTTACGTGAACGGAGGCTCCCTCTTCGCTCTCAGTTATTGTGGTGGATTGGTAGGTTATCAGGACGAGGGGACAAATTCCATCATCTCAGGATGTTACAATACTTGTTCCGTGAGCGGGAACCACTATGTGGGCGGTCTGGTTGGGTTCAGCAACTATTCCACTGTACGCAACAGCTACGTGGCCGCCAGTGTCACGGGCCAAGGGTATGGCATCGGTGCCATCATCGGAGGCGCTGAAGAAGTGCTGATGTACAACTGCTACTTCAGTTCGGCCATTACAGGACAGAACTATGCCATCGGCGAGAACAATTTCAAGGATAACGAAGGTATGACGGACGAAGAAATGCGAGACCCTGCCTTTGTCGCCACTCTGAACCAAGGCCTTGTGGTGCCCGTTTGGAAATCCGATTACGCCGTGCCCATCAACAATGGTTTTCCGATTCTGATCTGGCAATATTCGGATGTTGAGGCCTGTGAAGCCCCTGAAAACCTGAACCACACCATCAATGGGAACACAGTCACTTTGACTTGGACAGGTGGTGAAAATGCCAGCTATTATATTGTGGAATACGGCACCAGCGGCAGTGATGTGCATACAGAAAACACGACCAATCATCAGATGACGATAAACAACTTGCTAAACGAAAACTATTTCTGGCGTGTCAAATCTGTCTGCTCTTTTGGCGAAAGCAACTTTGTGAACGGCAATACCATCACCGTTGGTATCAACGACTACGACAATCTATTGTCTCACATTCAACTTTATCCGAATCCATCCCACAATTCCACTATCGTCCGACTTCACCAAGAAGGACAAAATCTCGAAATGATACAAGTGCTGGATGTCAACGGAAAAACACTCTTGAGCGAGAAATCTACAGGGAAAGAACATCTTCTGAACACTGAAATGCTGAAACCAGGCATCTACTTCGTGCGAATCTCCACCACAGGAGACCGAGTTGCAACTCTGAAATTAATCGTGAACTAACGACATGCCTCACATTTATGAGAAGAGCCATCATCATTATTGTTTTACTTTTTTCGTACTTACTTGTTCATGGTCAATGGACTCTAATAGTAAACTACACGAATAATTGTACCGATATGTGGGAGCGTCTAAGAGCGGAATTAGAGGCGGAACGTATCGTAAACGAAAACAACAACAGAACATTCCAAACGAAGAGCGAGTGCGACGCGGCTCGACGAGCCATCCAGGCTCCTTACAGTTGCCTGAAATTCGATTGCCATTGTATGGGCCATGATGCAGGAGGGGGAGAAAGTAGTGCAACGACGATAGATCCCACCACCAATCCGTATTTTGCAGGGCCTCAACAAGGTGTTGCATTCTCACCAGCTAATGAGGCGGATCAAATCAAACAATGGATTAAAGACTACTATAAGCAGAACGGAATAGATTATGATGAGGCGTATTTAGATGAATTGTTCGAGAACATGTATGCCCGAAAGGAATTTGAGCAAATGTTTGTCCAAGCGCATTCACAGATGATGGAGATGGAGAACAGGGAAAGTTATTTGGGAGAAGCCGATAGTATCAAACAGCGGTACCTCGTTACCACAAAGTCGGGATATATCTATGAAGAACTGAACATGAAAGTGGAGGAGAGAACTGTCGCAAATCCAGTCTCTTTAGACGAGAATGGGATACCGTACCTCGACCCCAATGCGATAAATCCAAAACAAACATTGCCAGACTTGGACACTAATATGGATAAACCTGAGCCAAGAAATCTACCGTACACTAATTATTCCACTGAAATCACTGACGAAAGGGGGTCCTTTTTAGGTGAATTTATTAATGACTTCTTGGAGAAAAACGACAATTGGGTCTATGCTTTCGAACAACTCTTCCCCAAAACAAGTCCTATGGAAAAATATGCGAAAGATAATGGTGTCAATCCTGATATCGGTGATGCCTTATGGACTTTCGCCGAAGGTGTTGGTATCGAAGTGGGATGTGGATGGTTACCTTGGAAAGAAGGTAAAAGGACTGAGGAGTCTTTGACTTCATTTGCAAAAACCACATTAGGTGGAATTTTGAAATACTCAGAATCTGATTTGACAGATATAAGAAATATTGAACGTTTAAGTATGACCTACACCAAAGCGACTATTGATATGTTTGCCAATATCGCAGGAGGACATAAGATGCAAAAGTATATCAAATTCGGCTACAATGTACGTTACGGACGCCCTCAAACAAAATAATATGCAAAAAGTTATTCTTTTATTTACTATCATTATATCTTGGTCGCTAACATCGGCACAATACAAAATTCCTGATGGTGCTCAAGCTCAACTGATTACAAAATCAAATTCCTTGATAAATGCTCAGTTGATAGCTAACAACGCATGCAATGTTTTTGTTTTCAAAGACAATGTATTTTTCTCTATCAGCGGACAACTGAAAGATTCAACCGCTATATTCGGATACCCGAACATTAAACCGGTTAAACGTATGATTGTGTTAAAAGACCAGACAATCATACTTCAAGACAAGAGAATCATTTCCATTTCCAACAGCACAAGTCGTATCAACACAAAAAAAAAGACGGAAGTTTTGACTAAACTGAATACAACTAATGCGACAATCTTTCCATCCACGACAGAAAGTTGTTTTTTTATTGTCATTTACACAATCGACAAGAAAAGAAAACTACAACATAGCATTGTTAAAGTATGCAACATGGAAGATAAGACCATAAAAATGTTATTCGAAGTCAACGGTCGAGTCTGCAATATTTCTGGAAATCAATCGCTTTTGATTTTATCCGTAGACAAGGATTTGATTTTAGTCAAAGATCAGCAAGAATATGTATTATCAAGAGAGGAGTCAGATATCACCTGTGTGTGTGCAAGTCCCATTGGCTTTTTTTTCGGTACTTGTTCTAATGTTTATTATATGGCACCAACTGGTGAAAAAACAATCATTGTTGAAAAAGGTGCATTACAACTGTCGGATTGCTGCAACACCCTCTATATGATTCTAATCGACGGATCCCTAATCCGAATTCACAACACCTTGGCTTTCGCCGAGTTTTATAACCTTTTTGAACAGTATAACGATGAAGACGACAACACCCATCATTAGAGCTGTCATACTTGGATTGCTGTTTGTTCTCACGGCCGATGGAATGCTTGCACAGACCATCGACAGGGCGCATAGGCGATTAAGAGCCTACGATTACAATGATGCATTAGAAGAATATACTGACTTGGTTGACGAAGCAGTGAGAAAAAGAAATCAGACAAAAGGGGTTGACCCGATACTGATAGCAGAATATGCTTATGCTCTTGCCCTCGCTCACGTTTATGATGTTTCTTTGGTGTATTTGGACGAAGCACTTTGCAACGCCAATGCCTTACATAAACAAAAAAAAATTGAGGAAGTGAACTTTTATGTCTCAGAAGTTTTACTTCTTATGAAATACGACAGTCTCGCTGTGCCGTTCCAGCGACATTGTAAGCCCCCTATTTGGATTTCTCTTACTGAAATACAAGCTCTGAGAGAAACCCGTCGCACCGCTCCAATTATTAGTAGAGAAGAGTTCAAGACCACATTGGCACGTATCAACAATCTGATAAGGCAACAGGGATTTATTCAGGCACTGGTTCTTTCGGAAGAATTGACCTTTTTCTACAAAAATCAATATTTCTCCACCTTGGAAACTGCCACGATATGGTCAAAGCTCGGCTTCTTCGATCTCGCATATATCAATTTCCAAAAAGTGAAAGAGCTATCGTGCATCAATCATGACACAATAATGTGTGAAGTGGCGACACAAAACGCGTTTTCTTTAGAAAAAAGTCAAAACGATTTTTTTCTACGCCACAAATTGAAGTATGAACCCAGATTGCTGTTGTATGCAGGAGGCTTTTTCTCCCTGTCGAATGCAATGCTAAATACCCGTTTCGGTTTTTACAATAACCGACAATTTAGCGCATCAATTAATTTCTCTTACGCTCACTTCTACGAATCCAAAGACAACACTTACTCCATTGGACTTTCCGCTTACCAACGTTGTTTCAACATGCTTTCACTGGGTGTAGGAGTGAATAATCAATTTCGAAACGGCGACTATGCGCTATATGTCACTCCAACGATTGGTTTAAGCTTTTATAAACCTCGAACCAAAACATCCATTGACCTATTCTACAATTTGAGCATTCCCTGTGTTGGAACAAACGCTTTTCAGCACAATATTTCTCTTGGTTTCACTTCCTATTTTTAATCTGAATTGATATGAAAAGTATTAAACCCATATTATTCCTCATATTGTTGATTCCACTTACAACGGTTTCACAAAACAACAATATAGAAGTATTACCTCATAGTGTGTCAAAAATTTTTCTTCTTGGCGACTGTGCTGAGGTCTTGATGTCGAAATCAAGCAATTATCTTGCATGGAATCATTCTCAAAAAGTAGAATTGGTAAAAGTCGTTTCTTCGCAGAAGCATGTCAGCAGAGTCGTAATACGATTCAATTATACCAGAGAGATATGGACGGTTAGAGGAGATGTTATCGCCATGGTTTCATCCGTAGATATTGAAGACTTCGACCCTTTGCGGGAAGAAAGGTATACTGATCAGGTTTATTCTAAATGTGACTTTTTTACTTATTATGGCATGGCAATGGATTTCAATCTTTCCCATTTTACCACTTCTTTTTCAGGTCGCACAGGATGCTTCTTTTTCAAACGGTTTTGGGACTTGTCCGTTAATTATTCCTATACGCTTTCTATTCAAGATGTTCTAAACACATCCTCCATTAGCGTCGGTCTAATGACTAAGTTCTACCCATTTTTTAAGGCATCGGCATTTGTAAAACATCGTGTGAGTCCTTACATTGGAATTGACGGAGGATATTATGCGACGTTTGTGGAGGGGAAACGGACAGACTCGTGGGATTTGAACGGCCATTTGGGGGTCAGTTGGCAAATCGGCCCTGGAAGTTTGGATTTTGGTGTGCAATCAGGCAGACAAAATTTATTTGCAACAACCATCGGTTATAGTTTTTGTCCTGCGATGTTGGCACAATATAAAAAATCAAAATAGCGATGAAAAAGAACCTATTAATCTTTTCTATACTGTTATTCATTTCGGGAACAGTTCTTTCTCAAACCGTTGTTTTTTGGACAGACCAAAGCCGAACAGGTCCAATCAAAATTTACATGAACGGGAAATACTGTGGAACTATCACAAAAAGGTATTCAAACGTTCCCGATTGCTATGCTTCTGGTTGTGTTACCGTTACACCACCTAACAAACACAATCCTTGGAAGGCAGTTGCAGAAGACGGGTCTAGTTGGAGTGGCGATGTGAAATTATCTTCTGGCTGTAACGCACTACGACTACAAGATGTCAATCCACCTCCAAGTTTCCAAAACAACACGAATACAAATACTGAGCCCATAAATACCGATTCTGGGGGTAACGATGGACCAAGTCCAACTCTTGCTGGCCTTGGTATAGTTGTGGCTGGCCTTGCCGTCGTGGCAGGCGAGGTAATCCTAAACAGTGACCTTTATATTAGTGGAATAGCCTCTGACTATTACAGTGGACTCGAATTCGGTTTCCGAAACAATTGGAACAATCACATCAGTTTCGAACAGACCGTTGCTTGGAGATACACATTGGACGAACCTCTGATTACCCCTCTGCACACAAACACTTTTGATGAAATGAACGGCTATGGCTACAGGGGTAGAAGTAATTGGGGATGTAATTTTCGCCTATTATATAATTTTATGGGTCGGGGTCGAGTCTTTTCCAGAAATCATAAATTTATGCTGAATCCTTACGTCGGTTTTGGCTGCGACTACATGCAATACGACGGATTCTTCACTAGTGCGGTGGCCGGATTCACATTCGGAAATTATCGGGTGAAAATGGATTGCCGGTACACTTTTGGCTATGACTTTCGGAATCAGCGGGTTCCAGTTAATCAAATCCAATTAGGTCTTATTGTCACCTACCAATTCTACAGATTCGGTTTCTTCAACTAATTCCAAGGATATGAAAAAACGTACTTCTATCATCCAAATCATACTCATTGCAGCATTTTTCTGCAACAGTTTCGCACAAAACAATCATTTCGGCAGAACGGATCGTCGATTCTTATGGGGTGTTTCAGGCGCTGTAGCTTTACCTATTAGCAGACCAAGCAATGTCTTTTCTGATGTGGTTTTGCGCCCTGGATATGATTTCGGTTTAGATTTTAGACATAAATTAGGTGACGTGAATAACAATTCATATTTTGTGTTTTTTCATTATGGAGTCAATATGGGAAGTTTCTTCTATAGTACTCCAACTGGGACTTGGGAATTCTCATCGTATGATGTTGCCTTTTTCAAAGATAATAATCCTCGATTTCTTCATCTTGACATCCCAATAGGTGTTGAACTCCCGCTAGGCTATTTTTTCCATAATCGCATGTCTTTCAACCTTCAAACTACTTTAACATCCCGATTCTATTTCTTTTCACCTAATCAGATATACAATTTGGCGACGACGAACGCTTTGGCCTTTCGATTCGACAAAATCCAAATACAATCATCCTATTCCTATTTTTTCTTGTCTCAATTATCTAAAAAAACAGTCCCTCAATATGCTGATTGGAAAATCTCAGAAATTATTGTTGGTTTGAAATTCTATTTTTGATTCTTTTATGTACTTTAGAACAGATTCAAAGAGAAATTCAGCGGAATAGCTCAGCATCCGCGTCCTACGGTTGGTGGAGAGGTAGCGGCATCATAGTCGCATCTCTCCGAGATGCCACCCGGCGCGGGACCGAATCTGCGCCTGAGGTGGACATGCTCTTACGTGGGTATGCGCGCCGTGCCCACCCCACACTGCGCGACTTCGTCGCTGGTGTGGGGTTACCAAGACGCTGCCTCTTCGAGGCACGGAGAAGCACCCTATAAGATGCGATTTACCACCGTCTCGAAGAGACACCATCTCGGTAGCCCCACACAAGCGCAGCGCAGTGTGGGGTGGGTGGTGCGATGCGGTGTCGTTGTCCCCATCGTTCGTGTTCCCGCGCGGGCAGTCCGTTTACGCGCCATCTCGAAGAGATGGGACATTTTCATCCGCAAAGAAATATCGTTCCTCAATCACGATCCCGTTCTGCGCCAGAAACTCCCGGTGTTCATCCTCGAACGTGACCTTCCTGTGATGTTCTTTCTGACGTTTAATGTAATTCGCGATAATGGTCCGGTCCCAATACGAGCAAGAAAAACCAGCATACTCTTTACTCCAACGTTTAAATCTCGGAAAATGAGGGTTCTCCTTCAGCCATTTGCTGGTACTTACCTTCAATTCCTGTACAAACTTCGACAAAGCCATTGTCGCTGGCAGCGCTACTAACAAGTGGACATGGTCTGGCATCCCGCCAACCCGTATCAACTTTACATTCTTATTCCTACAGAAACCCAAAATGTAACCATACAGTTCCCGTTCGTGACTCTCGTCAATGACGTTTTCGTTCCTATACGGTCTGAAAACAATGTGAAAGATTGTTTTTGTATAACTCATGGTACAAAATATTAGTTTTTATATTCGTTTTGTTTCAGGTTGCAAATATACAACAAAAAAAGCCTCTTGTCAAGACCTAAACGTATTTTTTCCCATTTTTCACGTTTTTTTTTCAATTTATCTCTTTGATTCTCTTCACCTTATCTCGAAGAGATAAGACCTCGGTAGCCCCACACAAGCGACGAAGTCGCGCAGTGTGGGGTATATGACGACGAAGTCGCGCAGTGTGGGGTATTTAACGACGATGTCGCGCAGTGCGGAGGTACATGACGACGAAGTCGCGCAATGTGGGGATATGGATACCTCCACGATCAGTACAGCATCCCCTCCATCTCCCCCACAATCCGCGTGTTCAGGTCGCAAAGCGTCCGGTAGGCCTCGGAACCCCTCATTCGCAAAGCTCTGAAAACATTGCCCAGCTTGCGCAATGCGCGTTTGTAGTGCACGTTGAGGATGCCCGTGATGCCTGCTAACGCGATATATATCAGTCCGATCCCAATATGATGGCTAAGCAGGCCGACCAACACCAAAAGGAAAATGTACCATACTGGGAAAGTGGCCAGGGTTCCGATACTATATTGAAAGGTGGAGTGCATCATCGGGTCTTTGATCTTGTTGGTGAGCCGTTGGGTAAGCCAGACTGGCAGGAAATTGTTGATGTAACCGAACAAGAAGAACGGCAGTGTGAGCAACATCAGGAAAATGCGACCGATCAACTTAGGCACGGATATTTTCCGATTGATGACCCAGTGGTGCAGTCCCGTTTTTTGCAACAGACTCGTATATTGACGAGTGTCGTCCATCAACGTGGTGAAACGGTCGGGGTCATCCTCGCGCAACTGCCGGATAGCGGCAATAATCGTCATGGCAGCATCCTTTTGGTTGGGCAAGAAACGGGGCTTCAGCCCTTTGTGCCGCAGCAACGGCTCGCTCATGATGTGCGTGAGTGCCTCTATCTCATTGTAATATTCGGGGATGTCGATGTCGGGGGTCATCTCCTTGACGCGAGCGCGTGCCTTCTCATTGAGGGCCAAGTACGCCTGATTGGGTGCCTCCTTGTACAGTTCGAAAAATTCGTCGTAGGTAAATGGTTTTCCGCAGGTGACCATCAAGTCGCTTTGGAAGTTGAAGTAGTTGGAATAGTGGATGTTAAGGGGCAAGATTTGTACGCCGAGCTTGAAATCGTTCATCTCTTCAGCAGCGAAGGCAATACGGCTGAACCCTTTCTTAAAGGTGCTCATATAGTGGCCATGCTGGTGGCCGGCTTCGGGAAAGATGACCAGCGTGCCACCTTTTTTCAGCACTTTCGCGGCACGGTTGAAGATGGCCAAGTCCTTCTTGATGTCCTCGCGACCGCCGTCGCGGTTCCGATAGACGGGCAGGATTTTCAAGAAGCGCATGATCCGGGCCACAAAATCCTTTTTGAAAATGTCGCCGCGCGCGATGAACACCGGCTGGCGACCGTCCTTGTACATCGTGTGCAGGATGGCCATCGCGTCCATCATGCCGTTCTGGTGGTTGGCAATCACGAACGTCGGGGTCCCCTTTGGTGGAATGTTTTCAGGATGTATAATGAAGAAGTTGCGGTAATACACATGGTTATGTGCCGCACAGAGGTACTTCATAAAGAAATCATACCACCGGGAATGTTGGTCTATGTTGTCGAAGGAAATCATCTCTGTACTCTGATGGTTTGACCCCACATTGCGGCTTCGCCTTATGTGGGGTTAATTGCGCTATCGCGCGTTTTGCCTCTTCGAGGCTGCTCAAGGAATTATTTATTCAATAACATCAATTTCATCCACTATGTTCTTCGCGCCGGCGAATTTATCGACGATGAAGAGGAAGTAACGGGCGTCGAGGCTGATGTTGCGGCAACGATCGACATCGTACCAGATGTCGCTCATGGTACCTTCCCACACGCGGTCGAAGTTGGTGCCGATGAGCTGGCCGTAGCCATTAATGACAGGACTGCCGGAATTGCCGCCCGTGGTGTGGTTGCTGGCGATGAAGGCCACCGGCAACTTGCCGTTCTTGTCGGCGTAACGACCGTAATCCTTCTTCTGCCACAGCTCCTTCAACTTCGGATGCACCTGGTAATCATACACATCGGGGTTCTCTTTCTCCATGATACCGTCCAACGTGGTGTAATAGACATAGTCGGTGCCGTCGGCAGGCTGGAAACCCTTCACCTGTCCGTAGGTGACGCGCATAGTGAGGTTCGCGTCGGGATAGAACGTCTTGTTTTTGTCCTTCTCCATCAACACCTTGACGTAGGTGCGGTAATACTGGTCGAGTTGGTTGGATTCGGCGCGGTATTTCGTCACGGCAGAAGCGTAATTCTCGAACAGTGCGGAATAGAGCATAACCATTTCATTGCCGGCGGTTTTTGCTATCTGTTTAGGTGATGCCTTGGCGATAAAGTCCTGATATTTGGCTGCGTCTTGGAAATAAGGTGCTTTTTTCGCGCTGTTGTCCCACATCGCCGTCATCATCTGGCGCACCACAGGCTCGCTTTGCACATATTTCTTCAATTCGGCCGGAATATTCTCGGGTTTCTCATGCGTGAAATAATAGGTCATCAGTTCCACAAAGCACTCTTTGTCAATTACTTCCATATATTCAGCACGGAAACTTTTGTCCGCGTCAATCATTTTGGTACGGGTAGCATCGGAGATGTTTTCTTCTCCGAACAATTTGCTCATGTACGGATAGACGACCTCCTCCATCAGCTCTACGCCGAAGAGGTATTCATTAATATAGGTAACCACTTGCAGGTTGTTGTTGTAGCTTTCATAGACCTTTTTCATGTCCTGCAACAGCGTACCGTATTCCGCCTTGCGTTTCGGGTCGGCGTTGACCCACTGTTGGAATTCTTTTTCTTGGGCTTGTTTCTTGCCGATGACGTCGCACTCGCGGATGCCCTTGCTCTCGCCCTGCCATTTCTTCCAGCCGTTGGAGATGCCATTGGCCTTGGCGGAGTACATCAGACGGATGCGCGGGTCGAGGTTCATCTGCTTTTTCATGGCATCGAGACGGATGGTGCGCGCCTGTATCGCAATGGGGTTCTGGATGTTAGCGACTGCATTCACACCGTCGGAGATGAGGAACTGACGGGTAGTGCCGGGATAGCCGAACACCAACGTGAAGTCGTTCTCTTGCACACCCTTGATGGAGACGGGAAAATACTGTTTCGGCTTCATAGGGATGTTGTCCTTGCTGTAAGCGGCGGGCTTGCCGTCCTTGCCGGTGTAGATGCGGTAGAGCGAGAAGTCGCCGGTGTGACGCGGCCACATCCAGTTGTCACTGTCGCCACCGAACTTGCCGATGCTCTCTGGCGGAACACCCACGAGACGGATGTCGTTGTAGGTTTCCGTGACGAACATAAAGTACTGATTGCCATAGTAGAACGGCTTGATGATGGCTTTGTAGTTATTGCCAGTGGTCGCCTTATTGGTCACTTTGGCAATGTTTCTTTTGACAATGTCCTGACGCTCACCCTCTTTGGTCTGCGCAGTGACACCCTCCAGAACCTGGTCGGTGACATCTTCCATATAAACGAGGAAGGTGACGGTGAGGCCTTCCATCGGGATCTCTTCTTCCTTGCTCTTGGCCCAGAAGCCATCGCGCAAGTAGTTGTGTTCCATGGTACTGTGCGATTGAACGAAGGAGTAGCCGCAGTGGTGGTTGGTGAGCAGCAGTCCTTGGGAGGAGATGAGCTCGGCCGTGCAGCCGCTGCCGAAGAGCACGATGGCATCCTTCATGCTGTTGTGGTTGATGCTGTAGATGTCGTCCGCCGTAAGGTGGAAGCCAAGTTGCTGCATTTCAGCCTCGTTCTGGCTCAAAAAGAGCGGAATCCACATGCCGCCGTCAGCGCGTGCGAAGCTGAGAATCAGGGATAATAACAGGGTTAAGAATAAAGGTTTTCTCATATCTTTGGGGTTTTTAATGACACGATAATTTAGAGGGTGCAAATATACTATTTTTTGGTAATGATGGTTGAGGATTGAGGAAATAGGGAAAGTGAAGCGGTCAAAAATATTGACCAGTTCAAAAAACAAAAACGCTCAACTGTAAATCCCAAGGCTTTCACTGAGCGCGGTCTTTAAATGAAGAATATGCAATGTGGGAAAGGTCGTCGCAGGCGTAGAGACGTTGCGCGCAACGTCTCTACCGGCGGCGGTGTTAACCCATAAAATACCCTCAGCCCTACTCCCTTCTCCCTTCTCCCTTCTCCCTATTCCCTACTCCCTATTCCCTATTCCCTTGCCCCTCTAAACTCATTAAACTTTTAACCTTAAACCCTCAACTCTCAACCCTCAACTCTCAACCCTCAACCTTAAACCCTCAACCTTAAACCCTCAACCCTCAACCACCCTGTACCCTCCCG
>CAMKLG010000017.1 GCA_946413585.1 uncultured Bacteroidales bacterium | reverse complement strand
CCGATTATTTTATGAAGTTCAAAACCGCAAACACCAGATGGCACACCGCAAAAACCGTGGCGAAGAGGATTGCCGGAAGGTTCTTCCGGTCGGCGGCGAAAAGGATGAACGCCAAGCAGGGCGGGATGGTCAGCAGGAGAATGACAATGGGGTTTACATTGGTCGTGTAATACAACGCCCATCCGATGTAATAAATTGCGACGCAAACAATTGTAGCGATAATAAGTGGCGAAAAACGAAGTTTGCTTCTGTCTTTATGGATGACGAAGCAGAGGCACGCGACGGTCAGCACTTGGAACACGGAGCCGATGGCGTCCACCACCGGCGTGACCGAATCCGTGCGCAGGATGTCGTTCGGTGCGGGAACGGCAAACCAGATGAAGTTGGGGAGCATCACCAGCAGGAAGAGGAGCAAGCCCCACGGGTCAAAGCTGAAACGGTATTGTTTTAGCGGTTTCACAGCGTTCCAATGGTTTTCTGCAATGCTTCGAGAAAGCGTGCCGCGTCGCCGCCGTCCATCTGCACGTGGTGGAACTGGAACGAGACCGGCAGCTTGGTCTTGAACCACTCTTTGCGGTATTTACCCCACATCACCATCGGGTTAAGGAACTTTTCGGTGTACTGGTTGACGAAACAGTCGAGCTCCGTTTGTATCATCGCCGATGTCCCGACAATGATGTAATCTTCAAGGAAACTGCTCCTGCATTCCGACGCCGCTTTGGAGGTCAACTCCAAGTAGTCGCGGTTGAATTGCTGCAGGTCGTCGGAGAAGGGGATGTCGCACGAGTTGATGCCGCCGTCTTTGTTGTCCACAATGACGTTAAGAGCCAGACTGTCGTAGCGATACAGCTTACCCTGTTCGGGCAGCAGGGAGAATTCTTCCATTCCGTAGGCCGCTTTGCCGATGCACCAGCAAAGCAACATATTGAATTTCAGTTTTTTTCGCTTTGAGATCTTATAGATACGGCTCACGTCAAAGGTTTTGGTGAGCGTCACCATAGGCATCGGCGACTTCATCCACATCTCGAAGGCAAACGCCCGTTTGGTTTCTTGGGGTTGTACTTCGGTTTTCATAACACTTTGCGAAATAATTCTGATAGTAAAAATAGCAAGTTCTAACGGAATAGGGTGACGTCATATCCTGTTTTCCGCACCGTTGCGTAAAACACGTCCTACGGTGTCGCTGATATTCCGTGTCGCCACCTCTTTGCGCATCGCTTCTTCGAGGGTGATGCCGGCGGGGTTGATGCACTCCACGTAGGAGAAGCCGGCTTGCAACAGTTGCTCGCGGTCGCTGATGTGTCCTGCAATCAGGCAGACAGGCACACTGCCCGATTGCTCCAGAATGCCCATGGGGAGCTTGCCCATCAGCGTTTGACGGTCGGAAGAGCCCTCGCCCGTAATGACCAGGTCGGCATCCTTGACCTTCTCATTGAAATGGATGGTTTCGAGCAGCAGCTGGATACCGGACTTGCATTCGGCCCCCAAGTATTGCAGGAAGGCGTAGCCCAGTCCGCCGGCGGCACCCGCGCCGTTCATGTTGGAGCGGTCATAGCCGAAATGTTTGGCGGAAGCCTCGGCGAACTCTCTGGCCCGGTTGTCCAACGTGATCACATCATCCGGGGAGGCCCCCTTCTGCGGGCCGAACACGTGTGCCGCGCCATTTTCGCCGCAGAGCGGATTTTTCACGTCGGAAGCGATGGTGAAACGGACATGTTCCAACTCCTGGATGTCATCCCACGTGCCGTTTTCAGTGAAAGCATCCACCAAAGCGCGGATCATCCCGGTGCCGGCGTCGCTGGTGGCACTGCCGCCGAGTCCCACGATGATGTGCTTCGCGCCTTTGCGAACCGCATCCGCGACTAACTCTCCCGTGCCGTAGCTGGTGGCTATCAAGGGGTTGCGCTCCTCTTTTGTCAGCAGGGGCAATCCACTGGTCTGCGCGATTTCGATGACGGCGGTCTCCTCCCTGAGCAGGTAGTGCGCCACGACGGGACGCATGAGCGGATCGTTCACCGTAAGTTCTTGAATATCACCACCGATAGCGGAATGGAAAGCCTCCACGAAACCTTCGCCGCCGTCACTGACGGGTATTTGTATGATTTCGGCATCGGGGCAGATGCTTTTTATCCCTTCCGCCGCCGCCTGATTCGCCTCCCGTGAGGTCAGGCAACCCTTGAACGAATCTATTGCCAATATAAATGTACTCTTATTCATTACAGCCGTTATTTTGACGGTGCAAAAGTACACAATTTTATGAAGCCAACCGCCAAAAGCTAGTATGAATGATGTAGTCTTGAAAGAATGTTAGGACAAAAATAATATTGTTAGGTCGGTCAATGATATTTTTTGTATTTTTGCAAATATTAATTTATAGAAATCATTTGTTAAAATGAAAAAGAAAGGAAAAGGATGGCATTTGCTTCCCGCCCGCAGTAATCTGGCCATGCTTGTTGTTGCCGCAGTGATGATACAAGTGAGTGGTGCGGTACAGTTCTTCTTTGCCCGCAACGGGATCCGCAAAGAAGTGGACGTGCGTGCCCAGTCGGAAATGAAGATGAAAAGCTTGGAGATCCGGCAGATGTTGTCGAGTGTAGAATCTGCCGTGTACAACATCAATTCGATGCTGGCATGGACGTTAGAGCATCCGGAAAACATCTATCCCGTTTTGGAGGAATTCGTCAAGTGCAACCCTAATGTCCAAGGTTGCGCTTTGGCTTTCGAACCAGGCTTTTTCCCCGACAAAGGACGCTGGTATGAACCGTACGTTCTGCGCGGCGCCGACGGGGAGTACCGTCGTATGCAGATTGCCGATTCCGTACATGACTACCTCAATATGAGCTGGTACACAGAAGGTCTGGTGGCTGAATCAGGCCGATGGACCGAACCGTATATTGACAACGAAGGGGCGCAAGGTGTGATCTGCACCTACACTTTCCCTGTCAAGAATGCGCAAGGCAAGGTGGTGGCTGTCTTCGCTGCGGATCTGTCGCTCGACTGGCTGACCGACGAGTTTGTCTCTGACCAGGAGTCCAAGTCCTATTCCTTCATTGTCAGTCGCGAAGGCCGTATTCTAGCTTGTCCCGACAAGTCCAAGATCATGAATTACACCTTGGACGATGCCGCTGCTGAATATCAAGATACTGCGATAAAGGCGATGAATAGAGCCCTGCTGGCTGGCGAGAGCGGCAAAGCCGAGGCGAAGGACAACAACGGCGAATTGGCATATATGTATTATTCTCCCGTTGAAGGGAAATCTGGCTGGTCGATGGCCGTGATATACCCTGATCGCGAGATTTACAAAGGGTTGCGCTCTGTCGCTCTAAAGCTCTTCATTATGATGCTTGTCGGTCTTGCCCTTATGATATATATCATGTGGCGTACCGTTAAGGGTTTCAAACGTTTGGAGGTCGTCAGTGCTGAAAAAGAGCGCATTGGCAGCGAACTGCGCATTGCCAGTGACATCCAGAACGGCATGTTGCCCAAGACCTTTCCGCCTTATCCCGACCTTGAAGAACTGGCTTTATATGGTGCGCTGATGTCGGCCAAAGAGGTTGGGGGAGACCTCTACGATTTCTATGTCCGTGACTACAAGGTTTTTTTCTGTATCGGTGATGTCAGCGGCAAAGGTGTCCCCGCTTCGTTGTTGATGGCTGTCACCCGCAGTCTTTTCCGTTCCTTCTCCTCCCGCATTGATGATCCCGGCGAGATTATGTCGCAAATCAACAACGCCATGTCGGAGATGAACGAAAACTCGATGTTCGTCACCCTCTTTGTTGGTGTGCTCGACCTTCACACGGGTAACTTGGCCTATAGCAATGCCGGACATTGTGCTCCCGTATTGCTTGGCGGTGCGCCTGCTCTCTTGGCGGTGGATGCCAACATTCCAGTGGGTGTCATGCCCGACTGGCAATTCTCCACCCAACAAACCACCCTTGCTCCCGGTCAAACGGTCTTCCTCTACACCGACGGTCTCACTGAAGCGGAAAATGCATCCCTTGAGCAGTTTGGCGAAGAGCGTATGATGAAGGCACTTGCCGAATCCGACATCTCCCCACGACCTTTGGTAGAGAATATTCTTAAGATAGTGAAAGCCTTCGTGGGTACTACAGACCAAAGCGACGACCTCACCATGCTCGCCATCCATTTTGCCAAGATTCGCGGCAAGGAATAGCGACATCTTTCCCAGCACTCCTTGATGTATCCATTGGGTTTGTGTCGGTAAACAGAACGTCTGGAAAATGGTGGAGAAGCCGTTTTCGTCCTCTATATACAGAAAAAGAGACCCTTTTGAGGTCTCTTTTTTATGTAAACAAAGGCAGGATAATCCTTCCTATACATTGAAATAGTCGAATCCGACAATCGTGTCCACGAAACGGTGCACATAATCAGCAGCGGTGACGGGCCATTGGAAGCCAAGTCGGTAGAGTACCTGCGTGGTGTAGTCGTTGGTCGATTCGATGCTGCGAACCTTACGGTTGCCTCCAAGATTGTAGGCCATCAGCGGGCGTATCAGCGTGACCAGATCGGGGTTGTCCATCATCTTCTCCAAGGCCTGCTGGAACTCTTCGGTCTCCACGCGTTTCAGCGTGATGCCTGCCTCTGCAAAACCTGTGAAAACGTCCGACAAGAACTGGCGATGGATGTTGTAGGGATGGAACATCACGCAATCTTCTGGCGTCTGTGAAAGTAAAATGATGGCATTTGCCACCTCGTCAATCGGCGAGAACTCGAAGCGCATGTCGAGTTTGTCTTAGGGAACCATGCCGATGACCACGAAAGCGCGCAACAGTGCCAGGAAGTTGTTGGTGTTGAAGTTGATTTGGAACTCGCCGTCCTTCTGGCGGGCAGAGAGGTTGCCCACACGCATAATCTTCGCATTCAGCCCGTGATGGGCAATGGCATCGAGCACCAGCTCTTCGGCTTTGAACTTTGAGTAGGTGTATTTTCTGTCGCTGACGTGCTGGCCGATGTAGAAGTCCTGCTCGGTCAGTTTGACTTCCGGTCCAGGCATATCGTCGATACTCAAACCCGCAACACTGCTCGTAGAGATGTGGATGAGTCGTGAATCTGTGCGCTGACAGAAGCTGATGAGGTGGCGCACCGATTCAATGTTCACCATCTCGATGTCGTTGCCGGCGGAGAAATGCTTGACGTTGGCCACGCAATTGATGACTGTCAAGCCTTTTTGGTTGATGGCGTTGAGTGCATCGGGCTGTGTGACTTCTGCGGCAAATGTTTCCACCCGCTCTTCAATATGGTCAAAGACCTCTGTTTCACCAAAATAGTAGTAATGGAGGGTTTTGAGGCGGTGCATCGGGTCGTGTCCGGGCTCACCACGCAGCGGGCATATAATGTGACAGTCGTAATTCGTCAGCAACTCATGGAGAATGTGAATGCCCAAATATCCAGTGGCGCCTGTCAGGAGTACATCGCTGATGGGTTGACGCTTGCCCTTGAGGAATGCCTCGATGGTATTGGTGGCAAGAACTGCGTTGAGAGGTGCATACTGGGCAGCCTCTGGGGTATCGGTGAGTACTTTTTCAGCAGTATCAGCTTTGCGGGGTTCTGCATTCCCTGACTGACCCTCAACAAATGCTGCCAATGCTCTCGGGGTTTTCAGATTAAAGATGTCGTTGAAGACAATCTGCACGCCGTGTTTGCTGGCCTCGACAATCACTTTGATGGCATTGATACTGGTACCGCCAATCTCGAAGAAGTTGTCGGTGGCACCCACCTCATTGATACTCAAAATATTGGAGAATATGCTGCAGAAGAGTTCTTCTTTCTCGCCTTTGGGTGCTTCAAACGCTGTGGCGCGTTTCATTTCAGGAGCGGGCAATACCTTGCGGTTGATTTTGCCGTTAGGGGTCATCGGCATGGCATCCATCTGCATATAAGCATCGGGGACCATATATTCTGCCAATGACGAGGCGGCAAGAGTCCTGCGAATGTCCTCGTCGGTGAGGGAAGAGCCCTTCTCCAAAGTGTAATAAAGAACCAGATGCTCGTTGCCCATCACTTTGCGCACCTCGGCGGCAGCCTGACGGATGCCTTCGATATTCAGTACCTTGCTTTCGATTTCACCCAACTCGATACGGAAACCACGCAGTTTCACCTGGGTGTCGATACGGCCCATATACTCTATTTGTCCCTCCTCGTTCCAACGGCAGAGGTCGCCGGTGTGGTACATGCGGACAGGACGGCCCCAGCGGTCTTCTTTCACGAACGGACAATCGACAAACGATTTGGCCGTGCGTTCGGGCAGTCGCCAATAGCCGCGGCCCACCTGGATGCCGGCAAAGCACAGTTCACCGGCCACGCCTTGCGGTACGAGATTGCCTGCGGTATCGACAATGAAATTCCAGTTGTTGGCGACACTTTGGCCGATAGGAATATTCTCCACACGACGGCCTGGAGCGATGCTGTAGTAAGAGGTGTCGTCGGTACATTCAGTTGGTCCATAAACATTGATGATCTCGATATGGTCGCTGAACACCCCGTCCATCTTCTCGCCACCGCCCGTGGTGAAGCGGATTGGCAGGTCGTCGAAGGTGTTGAGCAACAGACAGGTCATCGCTGTTGAATAGCCACCTCCAGTACACTGATGGTCGATTAGGAACTGGCGAATGGCAGCCAAGTCTTTACGAATTTCTGTCGGCATAATGTGGAACGAACCACCCAGCGTCAACACGGGATACATATCTTCGATGTGCGCATCGAACGAGAACGAACGGTGGCCGCTGACACGGTCGGCGGCTGTTAACTTCTCCATGTCGATGACCACAGCGATAAAGTTGCGCAGACCGGCCTGATGGAGCATTGCGCCTTTGGACTTTCCTGTTGAACCAGAAGTGTAGATCATATAGGCCAAACCATCAGGAGAAGACAAATCTATGGCGGTAGCATATTCTTCATTCTTCATCCTTAATTCTTCATCTTTCATGAAGTCGTCGATGAAGAAGGTTTTGGCGGCTCCGGCCTTGTGAATAGCTAATACCGACAGCGGGAACTCTTTCTTGCGGTCGAGCATGACGCATACGAAATCGTTGGGCTGCACACCGAAGTCAATCAGCTGGTGGGCCAAGGCATTCGAATAGCGGTCCATCTCGACGTAAGTCAGCTGACTGTCCTTATCGACCACTGCGGGTGCATCGGGTGTGCGTTTCGCCTGCTCGGTGAAGAGGTTGGCGAAGGTCTTGGTGATATCCACTTCGATATCTTTACCCGTTCCTATCTTGATGATGCGCTCAGCCTCCTCGTCGCTGACGATGCAGATGCTGTTCAGAACCGCATCGGGATTTGCGATCATTCGTCCTACCGTGACTTTCACGGCATCGGCCAAACTCTGCATCAGACGGGCGGAATACTTACCGTTGTCGTAAGCCACACAGACGCTGGGCTGGCCATCAACTGGAGCGATGAAGAAGGTAATGGGGAATTTCGGTGTCTGGGTTCCCAATCCCTCCATCTTCAACGGTGTGCCACCAACGATGTGCTGGCTGGCGACACCGAGTTGATAGACGAACTGTATCTCAGGTGTCAAACCGTAATCAGCGGCGATTTGTGCAAACGGATAGTTCTCATGACTCAGCGTTTCGTCGAAGTTCTCACTGACTTCTTGCAGGAAGTCTCTGACACTTTGCTTGCCAATGGTGGCACTCATGGCCAAGGTGTTGACAAACATACCCACGGTATTGCGGATGCGCAGGTCAGAACGCCCGTTGGAGACGGTGGTGATGCAAACCTGTTCGCTATTGGCAAAACGCGACAGGGCGTAATAGACTGCTGATAAGGTCAGATGAGCAGGAGTGATAATAGTTGAGAGTTGAGCGTTTAGCGATGAGAGTTGCGATTGGATATTGTCGAAATCCAGAGGAGCAACGGCTTGACTGACCGTTCCCTCCATCGGTTTCGGCAGGTCAGGACGTACCTCGGTGGCTGCCTCTACCATAGACAGGCGTTCTTTGAAGAAGTCCTTGGCTGCCTGGTAGTCCTCGCTATCCTCAGCAGACTTTTCCGCCATGGCGTACGCCGGATAAGATATGATTTCATCCTCAATAGGGGTGCCATTGAGTAATGCGCATAGCTGACGGAAGAAGATGTCGGTAGAACCGCCGTCAAAAACGAGATGGTGTACATCGAACAACCTCGCTCATCGTCTTTACGGGAATATCTATCGTTAGTTCGGGATTGAGGGTTTGTACGATGCCTTCCTCTGTCTGTCCGAAGTGGGCGGTCATCTGGGGATGCTTGCCGACCACTGTCCGAATAGCTTCTGACAACGCATCGGTATCCGTATCCTTGGGGAAGGTCACCATTTGGGGAATGTTGTATTGTATCGCTATCGGATTTTTCAGACAGTCGAAATAGACACCGGTTTGGGCGTAGGAAAGGGGGATGTTTTCTAGTTGAGAGTTGAGAGTTGAGAGTTGAGAGTTGGGCTCGGCTTTTGTATCTACCTTTAATTCAGAGTCGTGAGACATTAACTGTTCCACAATCTCATCCTCAATGCTCATCAGAGAACTGTTCTTCACCATCTGCTTGGCCTGGAGGGAGACACCATAACGTTGCTGGATGAGGATAGCCAGGCGGATGGCCGACAGGGAGGTGAGACCCACCATGCCTAACGAGCATTCAATATCGACATCCTCAATGCCTAAAATCTCCTTTACCATATCTTGCAGTTCCCTCTCAATACGGGTGAGTTTGCGCGATGCTCCAGCTCCCGAACCTCCCTGTGCCGTCTGCACAGTCGGGTCGGGCAGGGCTTTGATGTCGGTTTTGCCATTGGGGGTCATCGGCAGGCGGTCTAACTGCATGTATGCCGTTGGTACCATATAGTCGGTCAAATGGCTGCTGATGGTTGTCCGCATGGCCTCAGTGTCAAGCTTCTGGTCAGCGGTGAAGTAGGCGCAGAGGTGCTCCATGCCACCAATCTGACGGATGGTGACCACCACCTGTTTCACTCCATCCACCTGAAGAATGGCATTCTCCACCTCACCCAATTCGATACGCAGTCCGCGTAACTTGATCTGGTGGTCGGTGCGGCCAAGGATGACTACATTGCCATCAGTCAACCACTTGGCATAATCCCCTGATTTGTATATTCTTTCGTCATGATACTCCACAAATCGCTCGCAGGTCATCTCATCGAGTTTGTTGTAACCACGTGCCACACCTTTGCCGCCGATATACAGCTCTCCCACCACGCCGACGGGTAGCTCGTTGCCATCGGCATCAACGATAAACTCCTTGACATTCAGCTGGGGTTTACCCACTGTGATGAAGGTCGCATCGGTGAGCTCGGCATTGTTGGAGGCTACGGTAATTTCCGTGGGACCGTAGCAGTTGAAGAGACGAGCCTTGGTGACACTGCGCAACTTGTCGAGCAGCGGCTGCGGATACTTTTCTCCACCGGCGCGGCAGATTTTCACTCCTCCGATAGCCTGGCAGAAGTCGTTGCTCGTCAACCAGGTCTGCCAACGCGATGGTGTGCCGCTGACCATGTCGATATGCTGTTCTTTGATGAGTTGCGCCAGCTCAAGTGGGTTGTTGGCCTGTTCTTCCGTTGCAAGGATGAGCGTTTTGCCGTTGTAGTATGCAGTGCCAATATCTTGCAGAGCCGCGTCAAACGAGATAGTAGTGACGCTGAGAATGCGCGTGGCATCGGTCAGCACAGCATTGGCAAAGACATTGCCCAGATGCCCATAAAGATAGTTGCAGATACCTTCGTGGCGCAGCATCACCCCTTTCGGGCGACCCGTGGAACCAGAGGTGTAGATGAGGTAGGCAAGGTCGTCGGGAGAGAGTGAAAGTTGAGAGTTTAGAGTTGAGAGTTTAGAGTTGAGCAACTCTTCAACATCGATGGCTTTGTCAGAAGGAACGGTATTCAGACGGTCTTTTGTGGTGATGATAAAGCGGGCTTCGCTGTCTTCCAGAATCAGTTTGATGCGATCTTCCGGATAGTCAGGGTCGCAAGGAATGTAAGCGGCTCCGGCTTTCATCACGCCAAACATCGAGAGGATAAGCCGGCTGGTACGCGGTAGTAACAAAGCGATGCGGTCGCCCGACTCCACGCCTCGCTGGCGCAAGCCATTGGCGATGCGGTTGGTCAGTTCGTCCATCTCTTTGTAACTGTACGTGGCGTCGCAAGCCAACAAAGCCTCTTGTTCAGGACACTTCTCGGCGAAGTGAGCGATGCACTCGTGGAAGAACTTGAATGGAGCCTCGCCCGTGGCAACCTGACGCAGGTGCGATAATTCTTCCTCTTGATTCTTGCTGACGATAGACAGTTGACGCACTTTTGCCTTTGGATCTTCCATCATTCGCTCGGCAACAGCCGCAATACTCTCGGCCAAAGCGTTGCCCAATTGGGCGGAATAGAGCGAGTCGTCATATTGAACGACAACCCCTCTTGCTTCTATCTTGATGTTGATTTTGAATTTTGGCACATCAGTTCAAGGGTCTCCTGTGCAATAGCCTGTCCGCCAAGTTTATAGTCAGACAGCACACCAACCTGGTAAGCGTAGAAGATGGCGGGATGGAAGCCGAAATCGCTGGCAATTCGCGCAAAAGGATAGTTTTCGTGATGTAGTGTCTCATCGAAGGTCTCCCCAACTTGCTTCAGGTATTCGCCGACGCTCACATCATCAATACTCAGCCCGAGAGCCAACGTGTTGACAAACATTCCCACCGTATCCGCAATCTTCAGATTCGAACGACCGCTACTGATGGTGTTCAGATACACCTCGCGATTGTTAGTGTAGCGCGAGACTACATAGCTGGTAGCGGCAAGGAACAAGTGTGCCGGCGTAATCTCCTGCTGACGACAGAAGACAGCTGCTTTTTCGTGATTTGTTGAGCAAACAGCCTCACCGATGAAGCCTTGTTGGTCGGTCTTTGGCAAATCGGCAGGAATTTCGCTGGCACCCTCACAATTCTGCAATTTTTCGGCAAAGAACTGCTGGGTGGCCTTGAAGGTATCACTATCGGCATCCTTCTGCTGGTCAGATACAAAGTCAAAGTAGGTGTAGTTTTCCTTATCAACAGCCGAATTTTCAAGCACACTGATGATTTGATGGATAAGCAAATCGGCAGAACTGCCGTCGAACACCAAGTGGTGAACATCCATCAGGAGTTTGACACCACTTTCGGTCTTCACTACTTCGAAACGATAGAGCGGTGGCTTCTGAAGATCGAATGGACGGACAAACTCTTGTTTGTAGGAGGCCAACTGCTGGTCGGACATTTCGGTCACGGGTACTTCCACGGGCACGCTGTCCGCAAGGGTCTGCATCACGGTGTCGCCTTCCGTAGTGAAATGGACACTCAGTTCTGGATACGCTTCAACGACCCGCTTGACGGCTTCCGCTAACTTTGCAGCTTCAATAGCGGCAGGAAAATTCAGCAGGAAAGGAATGTTGTAAAGCGTTGAGGTCGGATTGCATACACAATCGATATAGACACCCGTCTGAGCGTAGGAGAGCGGAACGCTTTTTAGTTGAGAGTTAAGAGCTGAGAATTGAGAGTTGGCCTCTTGAGTCGGGGATTTCAAATCCCTTCCAACTATGACGCCGCCAGCTATCACGGTTTTCCATATCTCGTTCTCAATGCTCTGCAGCGTTCCGTTCTTGACAAGGGCCTTCGAGTCGAGTGTCACTCCGTAATGTTTGTTCACCTGTACAGCCAGCTTGATAGCCGAGATAGAGGTCAGTCCAACGCGGAATACTGTCAATTTGCATCGTCACAGCAGGCACCATGTAAGGTGGTTTTTCCTCCAAGATGAAATTATTCATCGCTTCGATGTCAATCTGTTCATCTGCAACGATATAGGCGGCAATGAACTTGCCACCGCCCTCGTCGTCGAAAGCCTGCACCGTAGCGTCCTTGATGCCCGGAAACTGACGGATGACACTTTCAACCTCTTTCAGTTCGATGCGGAAGCCCCGGATCTTCACTTGTCCATCCCGACGGCCTACAAATTGGATGTTGCCATCAGGCAGGTAGCGCACGATATCGCCTGTGCGATAGGCGCGAAGATATTTTTCCTCAGTGGTGAAGGGATTTTGAACAAATACTTCAGCGTTTTTATCCGGCCGGTTCAAGTAGCCGAGGGCCACTTGCGGTCCCGCTGCCCACAGTTCGCCCATGGCTCCCACGGGCAGACGGTGACCCTGCTGATCAACCACATAGAGGCGCACGTTGTCGAGAGGCTTGCCGATGGGAACGTCTTTGTCTTTCTTTGTGACGGGATAAATGGTGATGAGGATGGTGGCTTCTGTGGGACCATAGCCGTTGTGCAGCTGATAGCCTTGAGGTGGGGCGATACTAGCCAATTTCTCACCGGCAACAGACATGTGAATCAAAGAATAGTTCTCGATGTTCGTCGCAAACTGATAGCCCACTTGTGTGGTCATGAAGGTATGGGTGATGTGTTCGCGCTCCAAATATTCGTTGAGCGACACGAGGTCCAGTCGTAGCTCCTCCGGAATAATGTGTACGGTGGCACCGGCCGTCAGTGGCGGATAGATGCCTTCCTGATGCACATCAAAACCGTAGCTGGCATATTCCGCCACGTTGTGTTCCGGCTTCAGGTCGTAATACTTCCAGTACCAGTTGCAATAGTTTACCAGATTGCCGTGCGTCAGTTGGCAACCTTTGGGAACTCCTGTAGAGCCGGAAGTGTAGAGAAGGATGAAACGGTCTGACGGTGAGAGTTTAGAGTTTAGAGTTGAGAGTTTAGAGTTGGTTTCCGCTGAGAGGGAGGGCAGTTGTAAAAACTCTTTCGTCAGAAGCACTTCTCCCTGATACTCATCCACCAGGTTGCGCAGTTCCTCATCGGCAATGAGCAACTTGGCATCAGCGTCTTTCACCATGAAATTCAGGCGCTCTTTCGGGTAGCTGGGATCCAGTGGCTGGTAGGCACAGCCCGCCTTTAGCACACCCAATGAGGCGATCGCCATCCACTCGCAGCGCGGAATGATGACAGGCACGGCATCGCCAATGCCCAGTCCTCTGGAAACAATATAACTTGCAATGCGGTCGCTGATGTCATCCACCTCGGCGTAGGTGTAGCGATGGTCTTTGAAAACGACGGCCTCGGCATCCGGGGTGGCCTTGGCCTGACGGCGGAACAGCGACACCACCGTCTGCGTGTCGTCATAGGGCTTGTCGGTGTCGTTGAAAGAGTCTAGCAACTCAACCTGTCTCTTTGTGGCAATGTCGATATTGCGCAAGTATTCCTCTGTGAGGAAACCTTCGACAACCGCCTCATAGCTTTCCAAAAACTGGCTGATTAACTGCTCCGAATAGACATTAGCTTTGTATTCTGCCTCCACACAGTAATGACCATCAATAATCAAAGCTTTCACATAGAACGGTACCTCCAAGGTCGTGTTGCACATTTGGATGGCTTTCATGGGTTTGCCGGATATCTCCATGTTGTCCAACACATTTCCATGCCATGCAAAGAAAGAGGCCATTTGCAGGTTCAGCTCACTGACCATGTCACTGAAGGCATAGCTGTCATGTTGACGGCAGCCCGTCATTTGTTCCTGTTCTGCCTTCAGGAATTCGAGTACCGTGGTATTATCCGTAAATGTTGCATATATGGGCAGCGTTTTGACCAGCATGGCAATAGTGTGTGCCAATCGTTCGTCGGAACTGCCACTGTAAATGGTATTGAACAGTGCCTCCTGCTCGTTGTTGAATTTTGCTAAAAGGTAGCTATAGACTGCTGTAAAAAAGGTGCTCTTGAAAATGCCGTGTTCTTTGCAGAAGGCATCCAACCGCACATTGTCCACGTTCATGGTCCGTGTCATTCGACCTTGTTGTGATTCCGTTTCATCTTTGTCTGGCAACAACGGCGAATAGCAGTCTCCGCAATCGAAGTGTTGGGCATACCATTGCTTATCTTCTTCAAAAACGGGCGTTTTGCGCTTTTCGGCTTCGGCCCTGGCCACGTCGGCAAGTGTCATGGCTTCGGGCTCCAATGTTTTGCCGTTGTAAGCAGCATCCACGTCGGCGAGTATCACCTTCAGCGCCGAACCGTCGCAGATGATATGGTGAATGTCGATGAACAAGTAGAAATGCTCGGCATCTTTGAGCAGCCGGATGCGGAAAAGCCTGTCGTTATATAGGTCGAACGGCATGACCATCCCTTTTTTCTCCGTTTCGATATCAGCAATATGCTCTACCTCCAAACTGAAAGTCTCACTGTCATCAATGGACTGCATGGGCTCACCCTGCTCGTTCAATTCGATGCGCGTGAATAGTGTGGGATGGGCGGCGACGGTAGTTTCTATGGCGGTTTTTAACTTTTTCTCGTCCAAGCTGCCGTCGAGCACGTAGATATACGAAATATTGTAACAAATCTCTCCTTGGTGTGCGACACACTCAACATAGAGACCATATTGTGATTTTGATAGTGGTGCTGTCTGTTTCATAATATGTTTTCTTTCTTTATTTTTTTCAAAGCTTTCAGATGCAGGATGATGCCCACCAGCATAAAGACGGTAGAGGTGGCGGCCAGTGTCTGGAAAATGTTCACAGAGCTGAATTTTGCCAAGTACAGCCCTTGTATCGTAAGCACACCTGCTAAAGCTGCGATACTGTATATGCTGTTGAACAGACTGGTATAGACGCTTTTCTTCTCAGGTTCTATCACCATGCTGTTGCGCAGGCAGTAGATATACATGCCGCTGAAGCCGAAGCCGAATATAGCCATCACAACGGTAATCTCAATGATGTCGTGGTGTCCCACAATCAGACGATAGCACAGTGCGCCGAGTGTCGCCAGCAACACTACCGCCTGATGGTAGAGGAAGGTGACGCGCGGTCCGTAATGTTTTTGGATATACATGATGGGGAATCGGCCCGCAAAGGAGCCGAGTACATAGACCATGATGATGCCGCCCAGCTGAGCTGCGTTCAATCCTAATTCATCGACAAACAGGAAGGAGGAGATAGCAAGGTATCCACCTTCGAACCATGCCATCCATCCTAACGAGAAACTCAGCGCCAGCAGCGGTGAATGTGAAATCACTTGGCGGTATTCCCATAGTGTCTCCTTGGGGGGAAAACTTGGGGCGGTTGGTGGGCAGCTCTTGCTGTTCCGTTTTCTCCTGGATGCGGAAAATGCTGATTCCTGCCAACATGGCGAGACTCAGCACACCCAAGACGATGAAGCAGTACTGCCAGGATGCCGACTCGGCAATCACACCGCCGACAGAGGGAGCAAGAATAGGCGAAACGGCGATCAGGATGGTGTACCAACTGAGGCGGGCAGCCAGGTTCTCCTTGTTGGAGATGCCCGCTATCCATAGCTGCATGGTGAGCATCACCGTCGCGCGCGAAATGGCCTCGATGACTTGGGCAAAGTCGAACATGTAGATGCTCTTCGACAGCGCACTCAGTGCACAACTTATCGTGCAGATGATGAGTCCCATCTGCATCAGTCGGCGCGAATAGACCTTTAATTCCGTAAATTACTTTCAATTTTAACTATTGATAAATAAGCAAGTCATTGTTAATAAATAAATTAGCAATGACTTGTTATTCTCGTATTTTTCACCTGTTTTTGCGATCGCTTACTTCAGCAAACAATTGGTGAGAAATATGGCAGCAAATGTACCAGTTCAGCATCAACGACAAGCTGAACAGACTGCTGCTCAAGGCACTGCTGCAACTCGGCATGGTCAACAAAGAACAGCCTGTGACGTTCGACTACGACAATCAGTTCATCGCGAACGAGAAATACGACGCGACCTACTCCTACAAGAAAGCCAACGGCTACTTCCCTGGCATCGCGCAGATCAACCTGCACCCATTCTACATCGAGAACCGCGACGGCAACGCCAATGTGAAATTCGAGCAGGCCGAGACCCTGGAGCGGGCATTCGCTCAGTTGAAAGCCAACGGCATCAAGGTGGACAAGGCGAGAATGGACTGCGGTTCCTACTGCCAGGAGGTGGTGGAAGTGGCATCATGCAACAGCAACACCTTCTATAGCAGAGCCATGAGCTGGAAATACCTGCCTTTCTCGTTCATGAAAGAAAATACTGTGTTCATGATACTTACGGCCTTGATCCGCAACTTCTACGTCTGGCTCGTGGGGGAGATCGCCGCCAACAAGGCTTTCGGTCTGGAGGCGACCTCGCGTGTGAAAAAGTTCGTCTTCCGCTTCGTTCAGGTGCCGTTCCGCTGGGTCTTCCGCAGTCGCCAGTGGCACCTGCAGCTGTTCACCAGCCGTCCTTACGACCGACTGCGCTTGTAGTTCCATTTTCTTACGGTTTTCCTCTTTCCCCATTCGCTTGGGTGGGGGAACTTATGCGCTCTCGTCAGCAAAATGCGCTTCCGGAGGCCGCACCACCGCATTTTTCGTCAACAGGCATCACCTCTGCGCGGCCTTGAGGCACCCGCCGGAGGCTGAAGGGGTATTTGCGGAAATTAGGTAATCGTTTTTTTGAACTGGCAAAAGTAATAAAGTTTTTCAAGACTTCGCCTTTTTCGAAAAAAAATAAGAAAAAGGTGTATCTTTGCAGTCAGCTATGTTTGTGGCTTTAATAAATGCAACATGCAGAACCATAGCGAACAAGAGAACAGAAAATAAAACAATAACAAAAAGAAAAACCGTGAAGAAAGAGACTTACAAAGCACAGAAAGCCTTTGCAGGCGAGAAGAAGCCCTCCATGCTCCGCCGTTTTGTTGGACATGACTACACTGGCCGTCAAATGTACATGATTACGATGGTGACCGAAGGCCGCCGCCCGCTCTTCGGACGCGTTGTGGGCAAAAGTGATGCGCCCAAGGGAAGCCCTGACGAGCCGCGCATTGAACTTTCGGAACTAGGACGGCGTGTTGTTGATGAATGGTGGGCGGCCCCGGACCACCACCCCGAGATCAAGGTTGTTGCCCTGCAGATGATGCCCGACCACCTCCACGGCATCCTCTTTGTGACAACGAAGATGGAGAAGCCGTTGGGGATGGCCATACGTGGATTTAAGCAGAGCTGCAATAGGCATTACCGGGAGTTGGTGATGAGTTGCGTTGGCGGCGTGGCGGGTGTGATGGGTTGCGTTGGCAACGCAACAGACGGGACGGGTTGCGTTGGGGACGTGACGGATGTGATGGGTTGCGTTGGCAACGCAACAGACGGGACGAGGGTGAAGAAGGATCGACGAGGAGAGGACCGTATTCATGGTCTGCTCTTTGCTCGTGGATATAACGACAAGTTGCTGTTGAGGCGGGGACAGCTCAATGCATGGTTGCGTTATTTGGAGGATAATCCTCGCCGTCTGTTGATGAAGCGCGAGCATCCTGAATTGTTCCGCGTTCAGCGGAATGTGAAAGCTGCAGGAATTACTTTTTCGGCTATAGGAAACCGTTTTCTACTAGACCGACCTGTCCGAATTCCGGTGTTGTGCTCCCGTCGTCTTTCTGAAACAGAAATAAAAGCAAAAGTTGGTGAGTATTTGACCGTTGCACGAGAGGGATCAGTGTTAGTGTCGCCAGCTATTTCGCCAGGTGAAAAGGCTGTTATGCGGGCTGCCTTTAATGAAGGTTTACCGGTGATTTTTCTACAGGAGAACGGTTTCACTGATCTAGCTAAGCCTGGCGGTGCTCGTATGGAAGCATGCGCCCGTGGTCAGCTGCTCGTCCTTGCTCCTTGGGCGCATCACAACGAGAAGATAGCCATTACTAGAGGCCAGTGCCTTGAACTTAATGACATTGCCCGAAGGGTTTGCGAGGGAGTTGCGTTGGCGGCGTGGCGGGTGTGATGGGTTGCGTTGGCGGCGCAACAGACGGGACGGGTTGCGTTGGCGGCGTGGCGGATGTGATGGGTTGCGTTGGCGGCGTGACGGATGTGATGGGTTGCGTTGGCAACGCAACAGGCGGGACGGTTTGCGTTGGGGGCGTAGCGGGTGTGATGGGTTGCGTTGACAACGCAACAGACGGGACGGGTTGGTGATCTTGTTCGGGATACTATGGTCGTCTTAAGGGATGCTTACGAAGGGCATGGCAATTAATTGTGTTGAAGACTTTGAAGCGGGTGATGCTGCTGAGAAAGCGGATGCGGTGATAAGTTTAGCAATGACTTGGCTGTTTACTACCGAGCTTTCTGGGATTCTTTAGGATTTTTTATTTCAAACAAGCCGCCGCCACCACAGTTTCCACCAACCCGAGAACGAAATAGAGGTTGCTCATGGCGTTGAAGCCCCACACCCACCATTCGAGGACGATCCAGAGCATGAGGATGGTGCCGCAGGTGAGAACCGCCCATTGCGCGAACGGGTGCTTCTTGAAGAGCAGGTATGCCGCCGTAAATTGGGTGAGGCCGTTCAGGAAAAGCAGCACGAAGCCCGATGGGATGAAGTTGCGGAAGAAGATGTCCGGCCAGGGCATCTTCGCACGCAGCAGTACCAACAGGGGATCCATGCCGAATTTTGCGCCTGAAGGGTCGGTCCACATCATTGCGGCGCCGGTCACCGCGCCGATGGCGATGAAAAGGGTCAGGAATTTTTCGAGTTTGAGCATGGTAATGATTTTTTTTGCGTTAATGATAGAGTTGCGTTGACAACGCAACAGACGGGACTGGGTTGCGTTGGCAACGTGACAGACGGGACTGGGTTGCGTTGACAACGTGACAGACGGGACTGGATTGCGTTGACAACGTGACAGACGGGACTGGATTGCGTTGACAACGCAACAGACGGGACGGTTAATGGAGCAGCCACGCATAGATTCCAGCCCCAATCAGGCACGGGATCAGCCCAATGAGCATTCCCCACAGCGACTGCACTAAGTGGTACTTTTTCTGATGGTAGGCCGCGTCCATGTGCTCGGTGCCGGGAAGGCGCACGGACTTCATATTGGCGAATAGCACCCAGTCGAGGAAAAAGCAGTCGTACCAGTCGATGACGAGCCAGATGCCGTAGCTCAGTGCGAACGCCGACCAGAAATTGTAGGCGCCGGCCAGCTTCATCAGTCCAAGCATCACAGCCAGGGTGACGAACAGCGCAAAGCCCTTCTTGAGCAGCACGGTCTTGGTGAAGAACTTCGACGGCACGCGCTCGTGCGTCTTGAAATACTCCTCCTGGATGTCCTCCGGGTAGTCGTGAATCCACCACACGGGGTTCTTCACGAGCGGAATCAGAATCATGGCCGTGAACGCGGCAATCATAATGATGGTTTCAACGATGATGATGGTCCAGTTCATATTTTAAGTGAATGTTGGTGAGCTTCGCTGTTGGTGAGCCTTCGGCTGTTTATTACTTCGTGTTGGTCAGCTTCGCTGTTGGTGGTTGTTGGTTAAGATTACTGTTCTGTTTCCTTGAGAACCGCTATCGGGTGCGTGTCAGTCACGAAAATCACCCCATCGTAGAGCAACGTTGGAGACACCCAGTCGCGATAGGCCTGTGGGAAAATGGCCATGAGTGGCGAGTAACCTTCGCCCACGTCACCCATCCACGTGTATTCCGTAATCTGATGTTTGAGCGTGGTGCTGTCCGGGATTCTCGAAAAATCAAGCCAGCAAGTCTCATATCCGCATTTTTTGGCAGCTTCGGCCAATGGATCTTTCGAGAAGAAAGTGTGGTTGCGCCGCTTACCGCTCTTTCCTTTCGGCAGACTGACCGTTGCCTTGTAGAAATCCGTTCCGATGGCGAAATAGGCCTTGCCAAGCTCGTTTGCCAGCAACGCTCCCATCGCTTTTCCAATCGTTCCATAATCGTGGCGACGTTCGATATGGCCGTTGTGTCCTGAGATGAAAATGCATTCGTTGCCACGGGCCTCCTCCTGTTCCATGATCCAGTGCGTGTTTACAAACATTAGCGAGTCTCGCAGCGCAATCCCCTTCGACCCGTCGTCCATCACCTTCCCCACAGCAATATTTTGGAGCAGCATATCCGCAAAATGCACCGCCTGCACCGTTGTCGAGTCGTTCAACTGCAGCAAAGCCTGCTTCACTTTTTCTATCACTTTCGCTTTTTGGTCGGCAGTGAAGGAGGCTGAATACTTGCCCTCCGATTTGTTCCATAGCTTCTCCAGTTCCACGGTCGGAACCGCAAAAGTCTTGGCAGCCTCCAGCAAATACTGGTAGCTGCGCTCGTAGAGCTGCATGTCGAAGCCGTAGAAGCGAAGGTCTTCGCCTTCTTTTGCCGTTGCGTTGTAATTGCGCATCCAGTCGATGAGCTGCGCCATCTCCTTGGTACGATAGATGGGGAAGCCGATGGCCGCGGCCGCCTTCTGTGCCGTGCCTGGACCGCCGTGGATATAGCGGTTGACCGCCTCGCAGCCGCCATAGTCGCCCTCCAACGCAAACGCCCGCACACCGTATTTCTCGACCATCAGTTTGAAAACATCCAGCTTGAGCTGCTGGAACTCGACGTTGCCATGCGTGGCCTCGCCCAATCCGAGGATGCGGACGGAATCGGGGATGGTGATGTCGGAAATGTTGCCTGCGCATTTTGCAAATTCCTCTGTATCAATTGGTTTTACTTTCTTGAAGCCCCCGAAGTATCCGTAGAAATAAATAACAGCGACCGCTCCCCAAAGTGCAATGGCGAGCAACACAATCAGAACCCAGCGAAGAATGTGTTTGTTTGAACCTTTGTTTGTCATAAACTGATTTTTTTCCCCCAGCGGCAAAAGTACGCAAAATGCGGGGACTCCTTGTATATATGGCTAAAAAATAATCTCTGCGTATCGCTCGTATCTGCGCCCACCGCAGATGTTCGTGAAAAGACACACACATTCCATCGCTACAGCCAAGTAGATGGCAAGAGTATGTCTGGTATATGGGAACCCTATCAAGAGTTGAACGATTTTTTATACTTCGGCAACAAATACTTCCAAATCACCATCACGTGGATCACACCGATGATTGCGAAGAGGATTCTTGCAACAACTTCTGGCATGAGCAGACGGATGCCGTTCATGTCGCCGCCACCGAAAAAGCCGCATAACACGCTCAGATAGAGGGGGTCGAGCACAAGTAGGGCAATTGTCACATACCAGAAGGCGGCTTTCAGCACCTTCGACTCCATGGCGCAGATCTTCCGGCACAAAAGAACCAAAATCCAGCCAGTCAGGAAGGTGGCAACTGCCCCGGCGAGACAGAATATGCCCATCTGCATGTCGGTCATTCGCTCCGCAAAGACATCTATCTGCATTCCCAATCCCATGAATTTCACCTCTTTGAAAACACCCAGCATTAATGCCACAACCAAATGCGCTCCTTCGTGGATGATGTAATAGGCTACCACGGCGGCTAGTATTCCGATATATTGTCTGACTCGTTTTGACATAATTATATTATTGTATGAACGAAATCTTCAGTTCCCCTTTTTTCTGGTACCTGTTTTTACCGTGGCCTAACCGTTGAAGCGCCGGAACAAGGACAGTTGATGACAGGATTGCAATCAGGGGAAACAAGACCGTAGATGAGGGTGCTGGCACCGCTCAGATTCACATTCAGATCGGAGCAGATCGTGACATCGGCCGTGCTGGCACCGCTAAGGTCCCCGAACACAGACGGAGTCTCCAGAAGGAAAGCATTCAGATTGCTGGCACCGCTAAGGTCGATGTCCATTTTCTCTAAACAGAAACCATTCATGACAGCTTTCGAAGCACCGCTGAGGTCGAGATCGATCTCGTCGGCATCCACAGAACCTTGGAAATGAGAAGAGCCACTGAGGTCGATGTCCACGTCGTGACCGTTGAGATCACCTGTGAAGGAGGATGCTCCACTGAGGTCAATGCTACGCAAATTATCGGTGGCAGGGATGACGGCTTTGGCTTTGGTGCCATTGTACCAAGTATTCGGCTTGAAACCGATTTGCAGTTTACCATTAACCACTTTCACAACCACTTTGTCGTGCGCCATATCGTCCACTGTGACAACCACATCGGTCACTTGGTCGCTCACGGTCACTTGGAAAGCGCCGCTCACATCAAGTTCAGAGAAAGAACCGTTGACAGGATAGTTACGGGTTGTGGGAACACCCCAATCTTTCGTGCAAGCCAAGAGTAAGGCGCACAAGGAAATCATGATCAAAGTTTTTTTCATATCTCTCTGGTTTTAATTATTATCCTCCATTTTTCAGGCGGCAAAAGTACATTTTAATCCGGTGTTGTATTTTCATCTTACGGAATTTTCACGTCCCTCACGAAAATCGGTCGGCGACATGCCATATTTCCGGCGGAAGGCAGTGCAGAAATGGCTCTGGTATTCGTAACCCAAAAGAAGACCAATCTCTGCAATAGGCCAAGAAGTGTCTTTCAAATAATTGATGGCCAAGGACATACGATGATTGAAGAGGCATTGGAAAACGGTTTCGCCGAATTCCTGTTTGAAGGCTGATTTCAGCGTGCATTCGTTGGTGCCCACCATGGTGGCCAATTCATGCAGTGACGGCGGGTTCTGGTACTGGGTCGTCATGATCTCGCGTGCCTCGTGCACCTTGTCGGAAAGAACCAGATTGACGGGGGAAAGCACCTCTTCGGAGTTGTTGGTGCCGTTAATCATCATCGAAAGGCAGTCGAGGACGTTCGCTTCGATGTATTTTTCGGCGTAGTTGCCCATCTCGTTGCAATGTTCCACGGAACGGAAAACGTTGATCAGCTTGCGAGAAGCCTGTGTGTTGGGCTTGGTGTAGTAGAACACTTCACCCCGATCGAAATCTTGGCAGAACCGGTCCAGCTCGTCGGAGTGGCGTTCGGCCAGCTGCCGCACGATCTGTTCGGCTATCACGATGTTGAACAGCTCTAACGATTTTCCTTTCTTGCAGTGATTTACGACGGTGTCCTCCTGGGGAAACAGCGATAGGCACACGTCACCGGTTTCCCAGAAACGTTCCTCTTGTTGTCGGGTCCGTAGTACATTGTCGCTGTGTTTCGCCAGTGTCATCAACATCACGGGAGCGCCTGTCCGATGCACCTCCAGTTCGCAATCCACGAAACATTTGGCACTTTGGGCCAGCAGCATATAGCGTCCCACGGGGGTTTCCGTCAGTTGGCTGCTCAGGTATTCATTGTTGCAGTAAGTGGTGCAAACGCCGTCCTCGGCCACCTTCCGCAGCGTTGCTGCCTCGGGGAACTCGCTGAAATCGATCACTTTGTTTCCAACAATCAGTTTGCTCTGGATCATGCCGCCATGGGGTGTTAGAATTTCGACATGAATTTCGCGCTATCCACAACAAACCGTTCGTGGATGCCTTCTCCGACGAGTGTCGTGTCTTCGAAACATTTCACGGAAAACACCAAACGGCGGCGGTCCACCTCCACGAGCTCAGCTTCGCACCGGATGACGGCTCCCACTGGACTGGCTTTCAAGTGCTTGATGTTGACCGCGATGCCAACTGTGGTGTTGCCTTCGCCAATCTTGTCGCAAACGCCCATCAGGCAAGTCTTTTCCATGAGGGCAATCATGGCGGGGGTGGCTAACACCTCCAACGCGCCAGAACCATATACTGCAGCGGTGTCTTTGTGTTCCACCACTAACTGCTCACTGTGGCGGAGACCCTTTAGATTGTCAAATTCCATGATATTCAGAAATTAAGGTTTACAATAAAAGTGCGGCAAAGATACGAAAATTAATGAAGAATGAAAAATGATGAATGATGAATGATGAATGATGAGTAGGCGGCACGTAGAATAGAACATTGCATTTTTCCGTTATATGAAAACCACCATTTTGAATTCCTTGTATTTTTGCCATCAAATTTAAAACTTAAAAAAATGAAAAAACTGTTTTTATTAGCATTGATATTTGTTATTATAGAAGCGATGAGCACATCGTCTCTGCAGGCGCAGGATTTGGCGCATTACAAACAAGTTCTGAAGGAGTTGTCTTCCGCAAAATACCAGGGTCGCGGCTATTACTATGGCGGTGCGAACAAGGCGGGGAAATACCTGCAGAAAGAGTTTGCCAAGGCTGGGGTTGATAATGTTGAATGCCAGTCGTTTACCATTAATATCAACACTTTCCCGAGCAAGATGGAGATGAGTGTGGACGGGAAGAAGTTGACTTCCGGCATCGATTTTTCCATGCGCGAGTACTCGCCCGGCGTGCGCGGCACCTATAGGCTTTACTACGTTGACACGAACAATTACGATGCCGCGAAGATGTTCGCCGACCTCGCGAAACCCGAGTACAAGGACTGTTTTGTGGTTTGCGATTTCTGGTTCTCTTACCGCCATTACCAAGATTTTCAGAAAATTTGGGGCGGACAGAAATGTCCCAACGCGGGTATGATCCAGCTTTGGGAACCACATCTCAAGTTTTACAAAGCTTACGGTGAGCGCGTTACGGGAAAACCTGTGATCTGGGCGTCCAATTTCCCGCAAGACGCACAAAGCATCACTGTCAATATAGAGAACAAATTCCTGAAAGATTACAAACTTTTCAACGTCATTGCCAAGGTGGAAGGCCGTCGCCATGACAGTTGCTTCGTTTTCACGGCACACTACGACCATTTGGGCAACCTCGGCAAGAAGGTCTTTTACGCAGGTGCGAACGACAATGCCTCTGGCACGGCTTCCATTGTCACGCTGGCAGCCTATTACGCGCAAAATCGCCCGGAGTACGACATGTACTTTATCGCTTTTTCAGGAGAGGACGCGGGTTTGCGCGGTTCGGAATGGTATGTCGCGCACCCGACGGTTCCGTTGGATCGAATCAAATTCCTCATCAACATTGACATGATCGGCGACAACAACCCTGTGCAATATGTCGAAACCAATTCCGACCGCGGTTTTGAGTTGTTCGACAAAATCAATGGAGAAAAGCACTACTTTAAGGGGCTGAATCGCGGCGAGTTGGCAGGTAACAGCGACCATTATCCGTTCACCCAAAAAGGAGTCCCGAGCATCCTTTTCGAGAATGAGAGCGGCGATGCCTTCCCCTATTATCATACCCCTTTGGATAACTATGAAAATGCCATTTTCGTTTCTTACGAGCCTGTCTTCAAGTTGGTTAGAGATTTCGTGGAACGGTGGTGATGACGAAAAAGGCACCATAAACTCTCTCTTCATAGCTGAAAAAGCCCTGACTCCGTTGAGCCAGGGCTTTTTTTCGTGTTCGCAAAAAATGGTCCGATTCGCCGACTACTGAGCCACTTTGTGGATGCATCGCACACTCCTCAAGTCGGTCTTCAGACTCTCTTCACTCATGATGGAGTCGCAGAAGTAGTTGATGACGGCGCTGCCAGCAACAGTGCTGTTGGGGGTGCTCTCAGGCTTCCAGTAGTGGTCGCCGGTGAGCAGATCCTCGAAGCGCTGTAGTGTGGAGTTGTAAAGACCGCCGCCCCGGGCGTTGAAACCGCTGTTAGGCGTGACACCTCCGCGGCCTGTTGCCCAATAGCCGGCTCCTGCGTCTTTCAGCAACGTGGCATCCCCGACTGTCGTGCTGAGGATGGCGAAATCTGTCGTGTTACCCACGGCCCAACCCGTCGGACAGATGCCTTGCACGTAAGGCCGTCCGTTGTCACCGATAGAGTCGGCAGGAATGGCAGTGTCGTCGCCCTCGGGGACATTCATCGCGGAGTACCAAGAGTAGAGGTAGCCGAACTTCTGCAAATTCTCTTCGTCATCCTTGTAAGCGTGGTAGTTGGCAATCGCATCGTTGTTGCTGGTTTGGGAGTTCCGCAGGTTCTCGGTGAGCCAGCATTGAGAACCGATACGCACGGCATCGTAGAAGTGGTCGTGGTAGGTGACCCCTACGCACGGAGTGTATTCCACGGTCACGGTCTGCTCGCAGCTGGTCATCGCATTGCCGAGGTCGTCGGAGAGAGTCCAGACGATGGTGTGCGTGCCTGCCGGAAGCGGATTCAGGCTTTCGAGGTTGTTGCTGATGACGGTGCGCTCAACGCTTGGTGTCAGGGTGGCGCTGGCCGGGAGGGTCACCATCGTGTCGGAGGTACCTTCTGTCAGCACAAAGAGGAGATCGTCGGGGCATTCAAAGCCTTCGGTGATGGGCAGGATGCGCAGCGTGACGTTGAAGACGGGCGTGTAGTTGCTCAAACCGTTGTTGATGGCGAAATCGCTCTTTATGGCGACTCCGTTTTCCATGAAGGCATTGAAGCCACCTTCTTCGCAGACATAGGTGCCGGCTGAGTAGCCATCAGTGGTGATAGTGCCGCTGGTGATGATGTCAGTGGCAGCGAGTCCCGTGATGTGCAACTGGTCGGCAGTCACCACGAACGGATGTCCGTCATACGTGCGGGCGGTGTCCAATTCCATGCTGAGCGTTGCCCTGTTGATGATCAGCTTGCCGTATTGCTCGCTGAACGATTCGTAGTGATGCGGATTCTCAAGGACACAGCTGAAGAGGTTGTCAATACTGCCCGCGTTGGTGAGGGTGCTCTCCGGATTCGGGGTGACGGTAATCTTGTCGCCGTAGGGTAGGGTGAAGAGCAAACCGGTGGCATCGTCGGCTGGGATTGTGTCTTGACCAAGCGTGACGGTGTAGTGGTGGCTCACGAGTGGAAGACCGTCGTAGAACTTGACTGCGGAATCGGAAGTCACCACAACGGGTGCTTCGATGCGGAGAACAGTGATGTTGACCGTTTCCTGCTTGCTGCCGCAGGAGGGTATTTGGTCGCTCGCAGCCGTGAAGGTCACCGTGTAATCGCCCACTTCCGTCGGGATGCCGGACAGTATATTCGTAGAAGAATTGTAACTCAAACCATCAGGCAGAGTGCTGTATGAGAGGTCGGCGTAGTTGTATGAGACATGGACGTTTTCAATATTTTCGCCCAAGATGATGGTTTGCGTGGTATTGGTCACGTCAAGTTCCACAGGAGGATTGATGGTGATGGTCTGCGTTTGCGAAGAATCGTTGCCGCACGCATCGGTCACCGTCCAAGTCCTGATGGTCTGACGTTTTCCGTTCGGTAAAGTGATGGTGTCCCCGTCTGTGAACAAAACGGTCAAGTCCTCTGATGCGGTGCAGTTGTCGGTAGCAACCGTTACATTGCCGGTAATGTCAGGGGAAATGTTGAAGGAACCGTCGTCGTTAGCGCAAAGGGAGATCGCTGCGGGAACGTTGAAACTGGGCTTGGTGTGGTCGCCGCCGCTGACGCTCATGCTGGGCAGCGTGTTGCCGGAGGTGTGGTAGATATTGCCACACGCATCTTGAACGGTGTAGGTCTTGGTGACGGTCCACAAGCAGTTGTCGCCAGAGATGGTCAAGGTGCTATCCACGGTGAAGTTTCCGCAGTCGGAGAAGAGGGTTTTCACCTGGGCGTTGGTGTAGAGCAGGTTCTTCAGAGTGTCAACCAGACAGCTGTTCACATTTTCGATGTTGTCGGGCCAAGTGCCGGTCAAGGCAGGTGCGGTGTGGTCGCCGCCGCTGACGCTCATCGTTTTCGTCGTCGAAGCGCAACCGCCGGTAATCGAGATGTCGTAGGTGCGGATCCACGTCCATTCGCAATCGCTGGTCGCAGTGGCGTTGTCCTGCTCGGTCACGGTGATTTCACTGGCGTTCGCTACGGGGTTGCAGTTCGCAAAGAGTGTCTGGATCTCGCTGGCATCTTTCAGACCAATCGTGTCCGCGTTGCCGAAACAGGAGTTCTGATTCGGGAGGTTTGCAGGCCAATTGGCGGGTTCCACGATATTGCGGCAGAGGATGGTGAACAGTGCCGTGTCGTAGGTGACGGCATAGTTGCCCTGGGCGATGGCACCGGCGGGCGTGATGATGTATTGACCGACATCGTTGCCTGTTTCGCGGGAGATGGTGTAGTTCGGGATGAAATCGTCGCCTTCGAGTACGCCCGTGATCGTGGCGGTAAGCGTTGGATCTGCTTCTCCGTAGATCTTGCTATTCGCATTTGCGTTGACAAGGACGGATACTGGGGTGATGGTCAGCGTGCCGGTCGAATCTGTGTCAATATTGGTGAAATAGGCGGTCACATCATGGCCATCGGCGTCGAAGATTTGGAACGAGGTCACCGCATTCACGGCCTTCTCGCCCACGCCGGGAACCACGTTCGTCACCGTGCCGTCGGCGGTGGCGGTCCAGGTGAGGCCTTCGGGCACGCCCGTCACGGTGAAGTCGTCGTGATTATTCTTCGTCAGCGGCGATCCGTCGTAAACCTTGCTTGCGCTGCCAGGGATAACCTTGATGAGGGTGTCATTGTTCGTTACCGTCAGCGTCCCGGGGTCGTAGTCAATCCAATAACTGGAGGTCTTGTCGATGGTGGTGTCGTTCGGGGCGGTGATTTTCGCATTGCTGGGGGTGTTTGTGCATGAACCCTCATTGGTCTGGCTGCCGCTGAAGGACAAGCGTGAAATAACGTCATCATGGACGAGGGCAGGTTCGTTATCGTTCGTCGTACAGGTGTAGCCTGTCGAGGTCAGCGGGGTGCCGTCGTACTTCTTGGTGGCGTCGGTGGCGGTGATGACGATAGGTCTCGGTTCCACCGTGATGCTGAAGGTGCTGCTATCGATGCTGCAGCCCCATCCCTGGTGGCTGGTGGCCGTAACGAGAAACGTGGCGTTAGAGACGGCGAATTCAGGATCGCCATACACTCTGTCATATTCATTATTATTTTGGTCTTTTTTATGTTCTACAGAGCATCCGAGCGAGTCCAATCCAATGCCGTACAAACCCGTTATGGAAAGGTCGGAGTACTGATGATATATCCACACATCCGTGATAGGATTGCCGTAGATGATGTGTTGATCGGGTACGTTGATTTCAGTGATTTTCGGCAAAGGACGAACGTGGATGGAGATCGAATCGTAGGTGGTGTTGCCACAGGAGTCGGTCACGGTCCAGAGTTGCTTGTAGTGTCGCACGCCATTGTCAGATTCGCCTTGAGTTATTCTATACCCCCGAGGATGATCAAAATCAAAGCGGGAAGTGTCCATCGAGCTTAGGACACGGAAACTCTCCTGCAGTTTCGTGCAGTTGTCGTGCAGATTCGTAACCGTTATTTCGTCTGCGACACGGGTGACGGTGTTTTCGTAGTTGCCGTCAGGGTCAACGCACAGGGTCGTGTCATGGGGGACGATCTCGAAGGTAGGCCCTATCGTGTCTTGGATGAACTGCGCATGATAGATGGTCGTCGAGTTGCCGTAGGCATCGGCCACCACGTAGGCGATGATCACCGTGTAGTCGCAGTGTTCGCCGGTTTCCAGCGTTTTCGACGAACTCACCAGGCGGACATCCTCGCCAGAGCAGGCGTCGCTGATACCGAAGATAGTCGTCAATTCCTCTATGTCATGGATAGTACGGATGCTGTCGCAGAGGCACTGGGCAGAATCGGCCCATAGGGTGTTGTTTTTAACCTCGGGGTTGCTAGCCACAGGGGGCGTCTGGTCGCGGCCGGAGACCTCGATGGTATCGTAAATGGTATGGCCGCAGGCATCCGTCACCACATACGAACGGCGGATCGTCCAGCCGTCACGGTCGTCGCCGGTGCGCGTGTCCGTGTGGGTGATGGTCATTTGTTGGCTGCAGTCGTCGAAGAGATCCTGGTCTTTGGGGAAAAACAGGTCTATGTTGAAACTGGCCAAGCAGGCATCCTGATATACTGTGCCGTCTATCCAAAGAGAGTTGTTGGAGTGCACAGGAGCCGTCTGGTCGCCGCCGCTGACGTAAATGACTCTGCTTGTCGAATCGCAAAAGTTGGGGTTGGAAATCTTGACGGTATAGGTGCGTACCCACTTCCAATCGCAGTTGTTAGCCAATATCGTCGAATCCTTTGCGAGCACTTGGAAGGCATCGGGTTGCAACGTGTCGTTGTTGGCCAGTATCAGTTGCTTGATTATCAGTTTTTTGATACTGTCGATAGAAGGCAGCGCGTTGGTGTTGGATGGGGAATAGCATTCGTTCCAGTTCTCGATGTCGTCGGGCCAATTGGCAGTGTCAATTTTGTTCAAGAGATCGCGGCAGGAGATGGTGAGATCCCCCGAGTCGATGGTCACCGTATAGTTTTCGTTTAGCTCGGCGGTCAGTATGTCGGGGTGGTTACCCACGGTTTCTATGTTGGAACTCCTGAAATAGTGGATTACGAGGCTATCGCTGTTGACAAGTCCAGTGACTGTACCGGAGAAAACGGGGTCTTCATCTCCGTAGGTTTTGCTGGTGTCATTGACGATGATGGTGGCGGGGCGCGGGGTGATGGAGAGAGTGCCGAAAATCGTATCGACATTGTAGTGGCAGCTGTGGTCGATGCCGTTGGAGATGCTGTAGGTGAATTTGTTCTCGTATGTTCCGGCATTGACGGCGTTACTGTCGAACGTGACGCGCAGGGTGTCGCCGTTGGCGAGGATGGCGAAGCTATCGGCGGGAAGGGTGTCGGGTTCGAAGCCCTGCTCGGTCACCACATAGCGGTTGCCCGTGTGCGCTGTGCCGTCGTAGGTTTTGCTTGTGTCACAACTCTTGATGGTCAATTTTACCGTGTTAGATGAGGACAATTGTTGCGGACTTGTTTGTTCACAGGTCGGGAAAAGCGAATCGGTCACGGTCACTGAATAATAGCCGGCTGTTATGTTCGTGAGGGCAGGTGTGTTGCTGATGGTGTCTCCCGTGTAGGAATTTATCCACAGGTAGCGGAATCCGTTGCCAGGCCCCCCTGTCACCGATGCAAGCACTGCGCCGTCAGGGATCGTCTCGCAAGTGCTATTGATAAGTGTTGAGGTGATTGTGACAGGAGTGATGGTAAGGTCCAAGGCCGGTTTATTAGCGCAAGTATCACAGGTGTAGAATCCAGTTTCGTAATAATACTTATTGTTCTTGTTCCACTTGTAGCTGCTGCCGCATGTGTGCACGGTCTCCACCGTGGCCTCTTTTGCGGCTACCACAATCGGCACCAGGCGTTCGAAGCCATAGCTGGGGTGGCTCACTATCAACGTATCCACACCGCAACCGATCAGCGTAATGCTGTCTTTGTCGGCCAGATGTATAGTGTCCACTGTTGGTGTTGCTGTCCCGTATCGCGACCACTCAACTCGGCTGCCAGGAGCATTCCCCGTGACGCCGCAGAAAGGTTGCACGACTTTGTCCACCGGCATATTGCCCGGGAGCAACAACGGCTTCACCGAAATACGAAAATAGGTGCTGTCTTTTTTAGTCGTTTTGAGAGTGGGATATTCATTGTCGTGGTACGACCAGTAGTCCGTGCCGAAGACATTTCGGAGGGCGGTGCCCGTCATCTTGAGCGTGTTGTAGCCGGAGGCATTGTTGTCCTGCACCGTACACATTTGGCGGTCGTAAAAGCAATTGTACATTATGTTTTGTAAATCGAGACTTCCACATACGGCTCCTTTGTTGTTGCCGGTGGCGGACACATAGCCGGCGTTGTAGCAGTGGTGGAGGTTGTCGCCATCGAGCAGGCCGCAGAGGCCGCCCACAAAGTCTTTGCCATCGACGATGCCGCTGTTGTAGCAATGTTTCACCTCGGCCGAGGTGTAGCCGGCAATGCCGCCCACGTGGCTGGTATCGCCCATGGCTCTGACCATGCCGTAGTTGTAGCAGCGGCTCACGTTGCCGCCATAAAGATCATATTTCATTGTGCCATAGCAGTTGTCGTTCTTGCACGATGCGAAGTCGCCCACAATGCCGCTCACGTATTGCTCGCCAAAAACGTTGTTGCCGTTGAAGCAGTCTTGGATTTCCGAATAGCTGGCCATGCCGACCAGACCGCCGACATATTTCTCACCTTCCACCTTCTCGCGATAGGAATAGCAGTTCGAGATGGTGCCGTTGCAGTAGCCCGCGATAACGCCTACATAGTTGCGGCCGATGACACTGCATTGAAGGAAATTGACGTTCTTGACGGTTCCTTGCATATAACCGAAGAATCCCTGGTAGTCATTTGATTCGTTGTAGATACCGAAATTGATGGTATGGTCTTGACCGTCGAAGGTGCCGCGGAAAGGATGTTCGGGTGTACCGATGGGAGTCCATCCATTATACAAGTCGAGGTCCCAATCCAGCACGATGACTATGCCTTCGTAGCTGTTGCTGCCATTGTTGACATTGTCGCGGATTAGTGTGAGCTCATCCCAATTCTGTATTCTTATTATTGTATCGTATGGCAGAATCATCACGCTGGAGCAGCCTTCAAGCATCGTGGTGTCTTCGGCATAGCCGCAGACACCGCCGCCCATGGCGGAGAAGTGTATGGTGTCTGCATAGTTGTGGCTCTTGCTACATCTGTTTCCCGTGGAACTTTTCAAATAGCCTACCAATCCACCCACCTGGGCGATGCCTCTCACAAGGCCGTTGTTAGAGCTCTCTTCGAACCAGGCGTCTTTTAGGATAAGGCCGGCCAAACCACCCACTTGGTTGAAACCGCTGACATCACCGTGGTTTATGCAAAGGAATAAGTTACTCTCCCCCATCAAGGCACCCGCAATGCCGCCCACATAGCTTGAGTCGGCTGCGACAGTGCCATTGTTGTCGCAATCGAAGAGGCTGGATTCTCCCACCACGGCACCCGCTATGCCTCCGGCATAGTAGCCCGAGTTATATTCGAAGTCTATGAGAGAACGTACCTCGCCCTGATTTTTGCCCTCGTGCAGTTGGGCGCCACTCATAAGCCCCACAATGCCGCCCACATAGTCGTTGCCCGTCACCGAAGCGTTGTTTCCACAGGTATTACAGTAACTCTCGCCTCCTTCGCCGCAGAAGCGACCGCAGATACCGCCCACGGTGTCGGCGACAGCCAAAATGCGGCTGTTTTCCATGGTGGAGCATCGTTCGAGTTGGATGATGCGTCCTTGGCAGGAACCCACAATGCCGCCGATATTCATTATGCTTTTGGTGCTATCATTGTCCCCATGAGTGTAGGCGTTGATTATGGTCGAATCGCTGTTGCAATCACTAATGACAGAAGGAATATGGGCGTAGCTTTGTTCGTCCGTGTCTTCAACGGGATCGTAGCCGCTGAGACCGCAGATGCCGCCGATAAACTTGTGCGGCAGATTCATTTTGAGGGTGATCTGGCTGTTTCTTATGGTGTCAAACTGCAGCTGTCCATGGAAGTTCTTTCCGCAGATGCCACCCACACTCTGCAGTGCTCCTTGTTCCTGACGAGGATCGTTTATGGTGAGATGCTCGGCTATACAGCGGCTGACAACGCCACGGTCGTTGAGTGCGCAGACACCACCGATGTTGGAAATGGATGCAGGGCTTGACGAATCCGGGGCTATCTCACTGTTTTTCACCTGGCAGCTGTCGATAGTGCCGCCTTCGTTCTTGGCGCAAAGCAAGGCATGGTTGTGTCTTTCAGCATCGGAAGCGCCGTAACTGATGGTCAGGGAGCAGGAGTCGATTTCGCAATGGTAAAGGGTGCCGCCTTTGTTCACACTGCATAGGAAGGCGCTGCTGTTGCCCAACGTGGTGTCGCTTTGCTCGATGCGCAGGTTCTTCACCGTACCGCCATCCACCGTGCCGAACAAGCCTTGGTGATGGTCGCAGAAATCCGTGGGATGGAAGTTGTCATACCGCTGGAACGTCAGGTGTCTGATGGTGTGGCCGCCGCCGTCGAAGGTTCCCTTGAAGGGGTTGCCTTTATAAAGGGCGCAACAGTCGTCGGCGAATCCTCCGACGGGAATCCATCCTCTGACATGCCCCTCTTCCTTAATATCATTGATGTCGATGTCGGTGATGAGCTTGAAGAAACGTTCGTTGCCGCCGTCGTCAATGGCGACGAAGTCGGTAGAGTCGGCATTGGCAGGAATGGCTGTGTGGAAAGTGCTGTCGCTGTAGTGGTAGTAGCCACCTTCGTTGATGACCTTCCGCATGGTGTCGAACTGCGCGGCGTTTTTGATGACGAGGGCGTGTTTCTCGTCCATGTTGAACTTAAGCGTGACGAAACGGTAGGGAACGCTGTCAATGGTGGCGGCAAGTTCGATCACCCCCATGTCGCGATCCGTGGCGGTGACATGGCAACTGTCAACTGTGACACAGCCTTGGAGCTTTGTCCAGAAGTGATGTTCATCGCAGCCGCGGAGGGGAATGCTGTCGTGGGCGGACATCCAGTTTTGGCCGGGACCCAGCACGACCGGCATGACGGAAACGCGAGATAGTTGGGCCCGTAGAGACGCAGCGTGCTGTGTCTCCACATCAGCGGATATTGCAAGCTGGGGATATAGTCCCGGGGTGAAAATCCAGTTTGCGGAGTCTCCCAACGAACTTCGAAGGGCAGAGCCCAGCATGTCGGTGGTTTCAAGACCAAGGGATCGTCCGGGAGCATCTTGTCCATTTTCGCCACCCAGGGGGGACATCTGCTTGTCGTAATAGCAATGTAGGATATTGGGATTTAAAGTGCCCGCAATGCTGCCGAGATATTTGCCCCTGCCGGTTACCGTGTTGGTCATGTAGCAGTATCGCGGGGCACCATAGCCGACGATGCCACCGACTGGACTGCGGTCACTGCCATCGACGGTTCCGGCATTATAGCAGTACATGATGGTGCTGTCATATTCGTTCTTTCCCACCACGCCGCCGACGAAGTGGTCTATAGCTTGGGGAGCCTCTGCGATGGTGACGCGGCTGGTGTTGAAGCAGCGCAGGGCACTGGTCATATCGCCGCCGATGCCGCCGATGTAGCCGCATTCGCTGCCGCCGGAGATGTCGCCCGCATTGGCGCAGTCGATCACCACGCCGCCGTGACCGATAATGCCGCCGACACTATGGGAGGCGATGTTGGCGCCGCGGCCGACATGGGTGATGATGTCCGCATAGTTGACGCAGTTGCGGATGGTGTCGCGACAAAAGAAGTTGAAGTCTTGATCGCGAGTGGTCAGCGACGCGCCTGCCAGGCCGGCGGTGCCGCTGATGGCGTAGTTGTTGCTGGATCTGGAGGTCTCGATATGCCCCTTGACAATGCAGTTTTCGATGGTGGCGCCGTTCATCAGGGCGCAGACGGCTCCCGCCACTATGGTGGTGGAATCCGCATGAAGGTTGGTGAAGGTCAGGTCGCGCACCTCACCGCTCAGCATTCCGAAAAGACCGCCGATATTGGCATTCTTGTAGATATAAGGAGTGGCATCATCGAGACTGAGATTGTCGATGGTATGGCCGCCGCCGAGGAAAAGACCTGCGAAGCGGCTGCCGCTGAAGATCGAGCCGATGGGCACCCAAGGCCTTTCGCTCTGCATGTCGAGGTCGGTGGTCAGCTTGAAGGTGACCCCATCCGCGTAGCGAGGCACTTCGTAGCTTTTGTAGGGGAAGGCTTTGCCGGTGTTGACACCGTCGCGCAGTGTCTTCAGGTCGTCGAGGTTATCGACGGTGAGGGTGTCGTGGGGCATGGCCACGCTGCGAAGCAAGGTGACGGTCTTGATGGTGTCGCCGTTCAGGGTAGCCGCCACGGTGACGAAATCGCCGCACAAGGGCTGCAATGCCGGTTGGATGGCGTTGTTGGAGCACGCTGTGTTGGCAAGCGTCGGGTCAACGAACAAACAGTTGCCCTCGGGGGCTTTCCACACCACGCCGTTGTCGCAGCCGGTCAGCCGGATGCCGTCTTTCACATGGTGGATGTCGGTGACGGTGTCGGCCAGGATGATGGGGGTGCAGGCCACTTTGGCGATGTCGCGGGCCCAATCGCAGGTGTCGGTCCACTTGAGTCGCGGGTAACGGCCATCCTCGTAAATCCAGACGTCGCCAAGCGTCCACTCGACCTTGGCAGAAAAGGACTCGACGATGATTTTCGAGGTGGGGTAGAGGTTGCCGTCCTGTCCATCGACAGACATCTGGGCGTCGGAGTAACAACTGCCGGTGATTATTCTGGCGATATTGTGCGGGGAGAAAGTGTATTTGGGGTTGCGGTCATAGACGCATGCAGCATTGAGGCAGAAAGCCGCCGTGTCGCGGGCCACGCCCGCCGCGCGGCCGTTTCTCTCCTCGTAGTTGTTGATTTCGCCCACGTTGAAGCAGTGCTCGGCGTTGCTGCCCACGCCGGCCACCCCCTGGTCGCCCCAGATGTTGAACTTCGGGTGCGGGTGCTTCGTCAACGTGACATTGCCGGTGTTGAAGCAGTAGCGCGTCAGGGCCTTGCAGGGCGCCACCACACCGCCGAGGGAGAAGATGTTGAGGCTGGAGTCGGCAACGACATGTACCGCCGGATCGTCAGAATACAACACGCACTCGCCGGTGATATTGCCGGTGTTGAAACAGTAGTCGATGGCGCATCGTGTGCTGTTGCTGATACCGGCTTCGTCGTTGAAAAAGCCGGCCACGCCGCCAAGGTATCCGCAGTGGGCGGTGATGTCGCCCCTGTTGTAGCAGTAGGTGATCTCAGACGGATAGTTGGGCAATAGGCCTCTGCCGACCACACCGGCGAAGCAGAGTTCGTCGTTTTGGAACTTGGGCCTGTAGGTGGAAGTGATGTCGCCGGTGTTAAAGCAACGGGTCAGCACGTAGTGCCGCGCGTTGATGACCGCCACCACGCCGGCCACGGAGTTCTGGTCGTTTGCGTTCGATTGTTGGTGTGTGGAGGTGATATGGCAACGGTTGGAACAGTTGGAGATCCTGATACTATCAGCTTTGAAATAATCGGACAACTGACCTACCCAACCTATCAGGGCACCACAATCTTTGCCGTTGAACACCAAGTCGTTGCCCGTGACATGACAGTTGTCGATAGTGCCGCCCATCACGTAGGTGGCTAATGCCCCGCCGTCGTTAAAAGTGCCTTCGAACACGGGGTTTTCGATGGTGAGGTCAGAAATATGGCCTTTGGAGTGGCAAAAGAGTGCCCGATTGTCGGCCGTAAGCGTCAGATTCATGATCTTGTGTCCACCGCCTAAGTAAGTGCCTTCGAATCCTTTGTTTTGCTTGCCAATAGGAATGTTCCAATTGGCACTGTTCATGTCGATGTCGGCGGTCTGCTCGAAGTAAGTGCCCGCGCCGCCTGCCGGGATGTCGCCGTCTATATCGAAGACGAACTTGCCGTTTTCGAATGTGAAAGGCTGATTGTTGTTGATGCATTGTGCAAAAGAGATGAGGGTGCTTATGTCACCGATGGGGTAAGGGTGCTCCCGGGTGCCGTCCGGAATCACGCTCTGAGCCATCAAACCGTTCGTCCACATCAATGTGGATAGGGTGAGTATCGTCACCAGTGTGGTTGTGATGCCGGGTTTTGATTTTTTCTTCTTGTGCAGAGGTCCGTTGTAGGGCCAATAGATCTCGTCAGGGTGGTTGCGGCGGTAACGCCAGGCCTTGACGATGATGCATAAGAGGGCCCCGAAAACAAGGAGGCCGACAACAATGAGAATGATCAGTTTGGTTGTCATAATGGTAGTTTCTTTTACGAATGTAACTGTTAAAAATTTTGGCCGCAAAAGTACTACTTATATATGTAATGGATTTTCCTCCTGCGGAAATTTCCACAAGAAGAACATTGTTTTCCGCCTAGAGGAAAAATTTTCCGTCTAGAGGAAAAAGCGTTGCAGATGACTTTGGAGTAGGAACTTAGGCTCTCATCCCTAAACCCTAAACCCTAAACCCTAAACCCTAAACCTTAAACCCTAGCCAACAGTCAATAGGCTCTATACCGTGACGGCGGTTCTTTCCCCTGGGCTTTGAAGGCTTTGGCCATGGAGGCTTGGGAGGAGAATCCGCAACGGTCGGAGATATCGGCCAAAAGTTCGTCGGGATGTTGATGGATAAGGGCGATGGCGTAGCGCACGCGGTGCTGGCTGATCATGTCATAGAAGGATTGGTAGCCGCTGCGACGAATCACTTCGGCGAGGTACTTGGTGTTGGTGCCGAGGTGCTGGATGAGCGTGTCGATGGTGATGTGCGGCTCGGTGAAGATGTGGTCTTCGGAGAGCAACTTCTCAAGGCGGCGCGCCAGCTCGTCGTACTTGGCATCGCTCAAAAGATGGATGCTTTCGCTGTTTCGCTCCGTCAACCCCGAAGTGATATCATCATCATCATCTTCTTCTTCAGTATCATTGTTGTTATCATCTTCCACTTCTTTTAATTCCGACTCTTGAGTCTCTAATTCTGAATGCTGAATGGAGAATTCCGAATTGACTTTCCGCCAAGGGTTAAGGGTTAGGATACAGAACCAGACGTTGGCAAAGATGAAGAAGATGTCATGGGCAAACTTCATCCACGGGTCGTCGGCATAGAAGTTGATGGCTAACAATATGATGACGAAAGTGGGCATCCATTTGATGATGTTGGCGAAGCGCACGGGGAAGTCGTCGCTGTCGGCGTACTGTTCCTCGTTGGCACGCCGCACGGCCTTTGCTATTCTCCAGAGCATGTGGATATTAAGCCCGAAGTAGAAGGCAAAGAGGATGCTCACAGCTACTATGACCCAAGTACGCCAGCCCTCGGGGAGGGGGATGATTTTCATGGTCTGCAGGAACATGGGTATTAGCACGATCAATGCCGGCAGATAAAGCAAGGGGTATTGTCGCCTATGTTTCTGCTTTGGGAAGAAATAGATTTCGCTCATGACGATCAACTGGATGGAGAGGAAGAGCAGCGAGAAGGCATTGACGAAGATCAGCGCGTCGCTATCGCCGATCTGCAGCAGGTAGGGGAGTTCGAAAATCTGCAGCAGGTAGGTCGCCCCCACGATCCGCTGCGCCGGGAACAACTCGCGAAAGTGCTCCCCGTAAGCTTTGGGATGGTAGAACCACTTCAGTAGCCATCCGTAAAGGTGGGTGACGATGAAGGTCAGGTTGGCGGCGAATAATATGAGGTGGGTGGTGAGCAATTGGTTATTGGTTATTGATTTGATTGGGCGGCAAAAGTACAATTTTTTGCGGTTTGTTTGTAGAGATATTTCGGGGATAGACTTTCTTGAACGAGAAGGAAGTGTTGCTCCTGAAGAAATTTTACAATAAAATAATATTGGAAAGTATTACAAATGAATGTTTTTTGTATTTTTGTCGTCTGAATTCTAGTGATAATTGTTCACAAAAATTATAATAAAATGAAAAAGTTTTTGCTTATCCTTTTAGGATTTTTCACGTTGAATGCCATGGCTAGCAACGATCAGCCTGTATCGTTTAATAATTTGCCACAAAAGGCTCAACAATTTATCAATCAGCATTTTAAAAGTGTTGGCTTCTTGTCTGCAAAGTTGGATGACGGCCGATATGAGGTCACGCTGAAAAACGGTACGGAGATTGATTTCACCGCTCAGGGTGACTGGAAAGAGGTGGATTGCCACACTACGGCCGTGCCTGCCGCAATTGTGCCCGCAAACATCACAAAATATGTGAAAGCGCAATTTCCTAACACAATCATTGTCAAAATAAACAAAAAGTACAATGGTTATGAGATTGAACTCAATAATGATATAGAATTGAAGTTCGACGCGAACGGCAATTTCTTGTACGCTGATTAATCATCTCGTTTTCACAGAGTCTTTAATGCATTAAATTTTTGAATATGAGAAAGTTAATAGTTTTAATGGGTGTCATGGCATTGGCATTTGTGTCCTGTGATCGTCCTCTTACTTTCGAAAAGCTTCCCCAGCAGGCGCAACAGTTTATCAATCAAAACTTTAAGGATGTCGGTTTCCTCTCTGCCATGAAAGATGACGGTAAATATGACGTGGTGCTGAAGGATGGGACGGAGATTGAGTTCACGCGCAAGGGAGAATGGGAGAAAGTGGATTGCCATTTGACCGAGATTCCGGCAGCAGTTATCCCTCCGACCATCTTGGCATACGTTCAAGCACAGTTCCCGACCAACTTCATTGTCAAGATTGATAAAGATTTCAGAGAATATGATGTGGAACTCAATAACAACATAGACTTGAAGTTCGACAAAAACGGCAATTTCATGTACGCCGATTAAGTTTCATACATCATAAACCCTTAAGACCCGCTTCGGCGGGTCTTTTTTTTGTCTTGATGCCGAAATAGAAAAAAAACGCGCCATATTAGCGCGCTTTCTCAATGATTTTCAGTTAATTAATGAACATTCGATAGTCGGGGAGGCTTAGTACTCGTCCTCGTTGAAGAAGAAATCCTCTTTGGATGGATAATCCGGCCAGATGTCTTCGATGGAGTCGTAGGTTTCCCCTTCATCGTCGATTTCCTGAAGGTTCTCAATTACTTCCATCGGGGCGCCGGAACGGATGGCATAATCCAGCAACTCGTCGCGGGTTGCTGGCCATGGAGCGTCCTCTAATCGGGTGGCTAATTCTAATGTCCAATACATAGTTTTGTCGTTTATTTAATGGTTTGAATTTTTAGGGCGCAAAAGTATAATATTAAACTGAAAAAGTCAACTTTTTTTTAAATTTTTATTTCGCTGATTGATAGAGAGTTTCGGAAATGTTTTCCTTTTTGTGGAAATATCTGGCCAAAATAAAGAAGAAATCGGACAGCCGATTCAGCAAAACCTGCACTTTTTGATAGGCTGCATCGACCTCCATCAGAGCCACGACATAGCGCTCGGCGCGACGGCAAACGGTGCGACAAACATGTGTGTCGGCAATCAGTTTGCTGCCTTGTGGCAATATGAACCCGCGCATGGGTTCGAGTTCGGCGCTCATCCGGTCAATCTCATGCTCTAACTCGTTCGTGAATTCGGTCAGCCGATCCACGTTCCAATACTTCTCCCAATTCGAAATCGGGGTGGCCAACATGCCGCCCACCACGAAGAGCTCATTTTGCACTTTTGTCAGAAATTCTTCCGAAATCTGCGAAATTACCACCCCGATGAAGCTGTTCAACTCGTCAACTGTGCCGTATGCATGAAGCAAAATATCATTTTTTGACACCCTTGAACCGTCTGATAATGAGGTAGTTCCCTTGTCTCCTGTACGTGTATAAATTTTCATCACAATTTTTTTTGCAAAAATAGAAAAAAAATGTATTTTTGCAACCGCAAAAGCAAAGGAAAAAACAATGTCTCCTTAGCTCAGTTGGTAGAGCAATTGACTCTTAATCAATGGGTCCAGGGTTCGAGTCCCTGAGGGGACACAGAAGCGGCTGAAAAGCCGCTTTTTTTATGTCCTTATAAATTCACGTTGCACTTCACACGACCGAAAAACAATCTGTTATAATACTTATGAATGCGGCCCCGATCCGGTTGTGTGGTTCGCCTGAAGCCCAAAGCAAACATCCAACATTTCCATACTGAGCATTCCCGATTTTTTTGTACTTTTGCCGCCAATTTAAAATTAGAAAATGGATAAGAATACAGTTATTGGTCTGTTGCTGATTTTCGCCCTGTTCTTGGGCTTTAGCTTCTATCAGACTTCGCAAGTGAAAAAGCAACGGGCTGCGCAAGAGTCGCAGATCGCGGAAGAAATGGAGAAAGAGGCAGAGGAAGCCGCGAAAACCCTCGCCCTTGATACTCAATCGGATACCTCCCGAAGTGCCCAAACACCCGTCAATACCGCACTCACACCCGCGCAGCGATTCTCTAACGCGCAGGTGGGCGAGGACGACGACTATGTTGTGGAAACCAATAAAGCGTACTACCACTTCAGCAAGAAGGGCGGCTATCTCAAGTTGATCGAGATGAAGGATATTTACCGCTACACCCCGAAGGATTCCGCGAAGATCCCCTTGGTCATCTACGAAGGCGGCTCCAACGAGATGGCGATGAAACTGATGCTCCGCGACCAAACCGAAATCTCCACGGCGGATTGCTACTTTGTGGCGAATGTCGATGAACTGGTTGTGGATGAGAAACATAACAAACTCTCTTTGCGCATCTATCCCAATGCCCAGTCCGATTCCTCTCAATGTCAGGTCCTGGATCAGAAATCCTACATAGAATATTTGTACACCTTCTATCCTGATGACTATCATTTTGATTATGAGATCAATTTGGTCAATATGGAATCGTACCTCTATCCGAACAGACGCAGCTTCACGCTTCAGTGGGAGGCACAGCCGAAGTGCGTGGAGAAGAACTACGATTACGAGAAGAACATTACCTCTATATATTATATGGACAATGGCGACGAAGTGGGTAACCTGGACGAGCGCAAGCCCGACCAGCGCGATTTCACCTCACCGCTGAAATGGGTTGCCTTCAAACAACAGTTCTTTACCACCTGCTTGGTGACTAAGGATCAGACGTTTACGTCGGGCTCTTTGGAGGTGCAGATCCCCGACAAGAGCGAATCAAAAGTGCTGAAGAATTGTTCTGCCGCCTTGGATTTCGAGATGGCAGATCTCAACAAAGGCCACTTCGGCATGTACATGTTCGTGGGTCCGAACCAATACCGTCTGCTGAAAGGCTACGATCAGAAGCTGGAACGTCAGGTGCCGCTGGGTTGGGGTTTCTTCCTCCTGCATTGGATCAACCGCTTCGTGATTATCCCGGTATTCAACTGGTTGGAAGCTTATGGCTTGAGTTACGGCCTTATCATCTTGATACTCACCGTTTTCATCAAGATTCTGGTGTTGCCGGTGAGTTACAAGACATACATGTCATCCGCCAAGATGCGCGCGTTGAAGCCTGAGATTGAGGCTCTTAACGAAAAATATCCGAAAGAGGAGGACATGATGAAGAAACAGCAGGCCACCATGTCGCTCTATCGAAGCGCGGGAGTGAAACCTGCCGGCGGCTGCCTGCCGATGTTGCTGCAGATGCCGATCCTCATCGCCATGTACCGTTTCTTCCCTGCCGCTTACGAGCTGAGACAACAGTCCTTCCTGTGGGCGGAAGACCTCTCCACATACGACTCCATTTGGGATTTCAGCCATCCCATTCCGCTTTATGGCGACCACGTCAGCTTGTTCACTATCCTCATGACTATCGCCACATTGGTCTATACATGGCTGAATAACAAGCTGATGGCTCCTACGCAGGGCAACAAAGACCAACAGCGCATGATGAACATCATGATGTATATGATGCCGATCATGTTCCTGTTCATGTTCAACAATTTCTCGTCCGCTCTGACGTATTACTATTTGTTATTCAACTTGTTGACCTTCTTGCAGATGTTCATTTTCCGCAAGGCCATCGATGAAAACAAACTGCGCGCCTCCCTGCAGGAGAACATGAAGAAACCGCAGAAGAAATCCAAGTGGCAGCTCAAGATGGAGCAGTTGCAGAAACAACAGCAACAGATGCTGAAACAGCAGCAACAACAACAGCAACAGCGGGTTAAGCAACAAAAGCAGCTTGAAAAGAGAAAATAATTTAAAATAATTCATCCATTATAAGAAAAAATCCGTACTTTTGCGGCTTGAATAGATTAAATACAAAGTATCAGTGAATATGGAAAATCAAGACAAAAACGAAGTGCTCTCACGCGCGATTAAGGCTGGAAAAAGAACCTATTTCTTCGACGTCAAGAAAAGTAGAAATGAAGAGATGTATCTCACGATAACGGAGAGCAAGCGCAAGTTCAACGCGGACAACGGCAATTTCTTCTATGAAAAGCATAAGATTTTCCTCTATAAAGAGGATTTCGAGAAATTCAAAAATGCGTTGGCAGGCGTGATTGATTTCATCGAGAACGGCACTGTTCCGGAAGACACGTTCTTCGAAAACGACCGTTTTGAGAAATCAGAGGACGACATGGATCTCGGAAACATGTTTGACGATATAGATCTTTCATTATAATGGGGAAAATTGTTGCCATTGTAAATCAGAAGGGCGGGGTGGGGAAGACCACCACCGCCGTGAATCTTGCGGCGTCCTTGGCGTTGCTGGATTTTCGTGTATTGCTGATCGACGCCGACCCGCAGGGCAATGCCTCCAGCGGCGTGGGAGTCTATCCCGATGACAATACCGTCAGCATTTACGATTGCATCGTGAACGGCAAGATGGCCTCGGAAGCTGTGGTGGAAACCAAAACCCCGAATCTTTACCTCCTGCCCGCCACTATCCATCTGGTCGGCGCCGAAATCGAGATGATATCCTACGACCGCCGCGAGTACCGCATGAAAGATGCCGTCGCCGACATCAAGAACGACTACGACTTCATCTTCATCGATTGCGCGCCATCGCTCGGACTGGTGACACTAAACGCATTGGTGGCAGCCGATTCGGTCATCATTCCCGTGCAATGTGAATATTTCGCACTCGAAGGCCTCGGGAAACTGCTTAATACAGTGCGTATTGTACAGTCCAACATGAACCCCGCACTCTCTATCGAAGGCATCCTTATGACGATGTACACCAACCGCTTCAAATCGGCCAATGCGGTCTTTGAAGACGTGCGGTTCCATTGCCGCGACATCGTCTTCGACACAGTCATCAACCGCACGGTGCGACTGAGCGAGGCTCCCAGCTATGGCGTCCCGATCGCCGTATATGACATTAAGTCCATCGGCCACGTCAATTACATGAACCTCGCCAAAGAATTCCTCCTAAAGAACGGATACACCGTATAGTTAGCAGTTAGCAGTTTGTGGTTGTTGCATCATGCGAATACTCAACATACAAATAGAACACCAAGAGGGCTGAATGCCCGACACGTGTCAACCTAGGGAGAGCGAAGCGAACCCTAGGATTAACAAAAACAAACATTATGCCAAAGAATGATAAACCATTAGGAAGAGGCTTGGGCGCAATGCTCGGGAATATGGATATTCCCACCCGTACAGAGAACGCCCAAGTGGTGAACGGCAATACGAACATCCACGTGGCCAGCATCGAAGCAAACCCGTATCAACCACGCACGAAGTTCGATGAGGAGTCGTTGCAGGAACTGGCTCAGTCTATCAAGACTTACGGACTGATCCAGCCGGTGACCGTGCGTCCTGTGGGGAACGGCAAGTATCAGCTGATTTCCGGCGAACGTCGTTTCCGTGCTGCGCAAATAGCTGGTCTGATGGAGATTCCCGCCTTTGTGCGTACCGTCGATGATGCACTTTCCCTGCAGATGGCATTGGTGGAGAACATTCAGCGCGCTGACTTGAACGCCATCGAAATTGCTCTCAGCTACCAGATGCTCATGGATGAATGCCATTTCACTCAAGAAGAACTGGGTTCCAAAGTGGGTAAGACCAACACAACGATTTCCAATTACTTACGTCTGCTCAAACTCTCCACACCCGTGCAGGTGGCTGTGCGCGATAACCAAATCTCCATGGGGCACGCCCGTGCATTAGTGGTGGTGGAAGATGAAACGGCTCAAGCTAAGTTGGTGCAACAGATTGTGAATGAGCAACTTTCTGTTAGACAAACCGAGTCTTTGGTGAAGAAGATGCTCGAAGGTGCCCGCAATAAGAAATCCAAGGTGAAGATCACGTTGTCGGATGAAGTTCGCAACGCGCAGACAGCGATTTCCAAGCGTTTGAACGCCAAAGTCGATATTAAGAAGGATATCTCCGGTAAAGGCGCAATCAAAATCCCGTTCGCTTCTGACGACGAGTTGAAACGTTTATTGGAACTCTTGCAATAAATTGGCGGTTTGTTCGTTAATACAATGCAAATTTATAAATATGAAATATACGAAACAGATTCTATGCGGTGTTATTTTGCTCTGTATGAGTCTGTCTCTCTATTCCCAAGAGATAACGACGAAGAAAGAGTCGCGGGTGAAAACTCGTGACTCGCTTCGTGTTTCCACACATAGTCCTACAGCGGCCATGCTCTATTCCATTATCCCCGGTGGCGGCCAGATTTACAACAAAAAATATTGGAAAGTACCCATTATTTACGGTTTGTTGGAAGTCTCCACCTATTTTGTGTGTCGATATGCATCAGATATGATCCTCTATCGCAACGAGTTTATTAACCGCCGCGATGGTCATACAGAGCGGCTGGTTCCTGGCTTGGCAGACATCCCCAGCGAAAACATCCTCTCGATGAAGCAGGAAGCTCAACGGAACATGGAAATCGCCATCGCCGCCACGGCAATCGTTTACACCCTGAACTTCATTGACGCGATGGTCGATGCCCACCTCTACTATTTCGATGTCTCCGACGACCTCTCGCTCCAATGGAGCCCGACGGTCCTCCCGACTCCCATCCGCACCTCTCCCTCGTATGGAGTCACCCTCGTGATGAACTTTAGATAAACTTTAAACTTTGACATTGACTAACCCTTAACCCTTAACCCTTAATCCTTAAACCTTAACCCAAAATGCCCCAAACCTCCATTCGTTACATCTTATCCACGTTGGTGTTAACCCTCTTGTCTGCTGGCCTAATGGCGCAGAACTGTCATATCGCAGGTCGGGTGGCAGTGCCTGAATTGCAAGGCAAGAACATCGCCGTGATCAATATGAATACGGGCAAACCGTTGGCTACCACAAAGATAGTGGACAGCACTTTTGCTTTTGATATTACATTGAGTGAACCGTTAGTAGGTATGTTAAAGACCGATCCGCAGAAAAACAATCCCCGCAACTACTATTATCTGCGCATTGTCGGTGAACCGGGCAATATTTATGCCGATTTGCTAACCGATTCGCTCTCCGGCACTCCGTTGAACGACCGTTTGTACGAGTATTTGAAAACGAGCAACTATGAAATCAGTGTGATAAACGCTTATTATAATCAACTTAACGAGAGTGTCAATGCACCAGAAGAGACTCGTAATGAGCTGAGTGAAAAGATGCAAAAGCGGGTGGAAAGTCTGTTTGCCATGATGCGGAACACGTTTGCAGAGAATAAGACCAATGCTTTTGGCGCGTTCGTGATGGAAGATCTGCTCAATTATGATGAGCAGATGAATTATGAAGCGGTTCTCGAAATGTTGGAAGGTGCCGCGCCGGTGGTGACCACATACCAAACACTGCAAACGAAACTGGTGGCAATGGAAAAGGTGAGTCATACCGCACCAGGCAAACCGTTCATCGATTTGGACTTGACGGACTACAAAACAGGTAAGCCGATTAAGCTGAGCAAGGTGATTAAAGGCAAGGTTGCGCTCATCGACTTCTGGGCTTCTTGGTGTGGACCGTGCCGCCGCGAAATCCCCAATTTGGCTAAGATTCATGAGAAATACGGAAACAACAAGGACTTCGTGTTGATTAGTCTTAACGTTTGGGACAAGCCCGAAGCGCAAGCCAAAGCCATCAAGGATATGAAAATGGTGTGGACACAGCTGACGGATGCCACGCGCAACGCTACAGACACATACGGCGTTGACGGTATCCCCCAAATCTTGCTCATCGGCAAGGACGGCAAGATCATCGCACGCGACTTGAGAGGGGAGAACATTGAAGAGGCGGTGAAGAAGGCGTTGGAGAAATAGGCTCAAGGGTCGAGGAATTAGAAAAAAAAACATTTTCCTTGAGCAGCCCCTTTAGGGCAAAAGCTTGGTAGCAATATAGTCAAAGTCATACATAATGAAAGTCGCAATATTAGGATACGGAAAAATGGGCCATATCGTGGAGAAGGTGCTGCGGGAACGAAAGCACGAGATTGTGGCCATTATCGACAATGAGGAGGATTGGCAACGCCTTGACCCAGAGTTCCGGACGGCGGAGGTCGCCATCGACTTCTCGGAGCCGAAGACTGCAGTGCCGAATATGCTCCGCGCCTTCGAGGCAAAGGTTCCAATGGTGGTCGGCACTACCGGCTGGCTCGACCGTTTGGACGAAATAAAAGCGAAATGTACGTTAGCGGGCGGCAAGCTCATCTATAGCGCAAATTTCAGCGTAGGTGTCAATATCTTCTTCAGGATCAACAAGTTGTTGGCTCAGCTGATGAATGCGCAGGATCGTTATGAAGTGTCGATGGAAGAGACGCACCACATCCACAAGAAGGACGCGCCGAGCGGCACTGCCATCCACCTCGCGCAAGACATCATTAATGAGGTGAACGCCCTGAAGGATTGGAAATTGACCCCATGCGACCATACAAACGTAGTTCCCATCACGGCTATTCGCGAAGGCGAAGTGCCTGGTACTCACAAGATTGTGTGGCATTCACCCGAAGACGACATCGAAATCACGCACACCGCCCATAGTCGCGAAGGCTTCGCCCGCGGGGCCGTTCGCGCCGCCGAATGGCTTGCATCGCAGCCCGCAGGCGTTTACCCCTTCGCAGAAATGATAAATGATGTATGTAAGGGCGAATAATGATTCGCCCCTACATTTCCCCACCCAATACCCTAACCCCTAACCTCTAATCCCTAAACAATAAACAATAAACAAACAATAAACAATAAACCTCAATAACCCATAACCCATAACCATTATAAAATGTTAATCTCCAAAACCGCATTAGTCGCAATCATCATCATCTCCTTCCTCGGCTGGCAAGTCGGAATGTGGGGCATTTTCAAGAAAGCAGGACTGAAACCGTGGCTTTCGCTCATCCCGTTTTACAACATTTGGTTGTGGATCAAGGTTGTCATCGGCAAGAAATGGTGGTGGATGTTGCTGTTCTTGATCCCGTATCTCGGCATCTTCATGTTCTACTACATGGTTTGGGAAACCATCCGCCAGTACAACAAATACAGCTATGTGCCGCTGATTCTGGGCACTTTCTTTTTCCCGTTCTACCTGCCTTATCTAGGCTTTTCCCCTAAGGAAGAGTACATTACGCCGGAAAATCTGGAACGTCCGAAGAAGACCTCTGCCCGTTCCTGGGGCGATGCGCTGATCTTCGCGGTGGCCGCCGCCTACATCATCCGTGCCTGCTGGTTCGAGCTTTACACCATCCCGACCTCTTCCATGGAGAGCTCGTTGATGATTGGTGACTTCCTTTCGGTGAGCAAGATTGCTTACGGGGTGCGTGTGCCGCAAACGCCTGTGGCAGTGCCTTTTATCCACAACAAGCTGCCGATGACGCAGTCGGCAAAATCCTATTCGGAAATCATCAAGCTGCCCTATATCCGCTCAAAAGCCCTTAATCCGGTGAAGCGCAACGACGTGGTGGTCTTCAACTACCCCGACGGCGACACGGTGGTTGCGGAGCGTCAGGCTGAGAGCTACTATGCTATTGTTCGCGAATATGAGGCGATGTTCAACCCCAACGCCAGCGATGCGGAGAAGGCTAACCTCTTCCGCCATTATTCGCCCGAGTACATCCAGCAGCTGCGCATGAAATACCCAGGTGCCTACACGCCCGGAAAGGGTAGGGCGGTGGTATGGAGCGAGTACAAGATCCTCGACCGTCCTGTGGATAAGCGCGAGAACTACGTGAAACGTTGTATTGGTACGCCTGGCGACAAGCTGCAAGTTATAGACCGTCAAGTTTATATTAATGGTCAGGCGGTCACCAATCCCGACCGTATCCAATATGCTTGCTTGATTTCGCATCCCTCCGGATTGCAACTCTCCAAGAAAGAGCGCAAGAATCTGAATCTCAACGAAGAGGACTTCCAGCAGGTCGATATAAACCGTTTCGTGGCCATGCTGAACAGCGAACAGCAGAACAGTATCCGCAAGAAGGGCTATGAGGTGCAGATTTTGGCGGAGGAAGAGGGCGTCTATAGTCCAGACATCTTCCCGCACGACAGCAACTACAAGTGGAACAAGGACTTCTTCGGCCCGCTCACCATCCCGCAGAAGGGCATGACGGTAGCGATTTCGCCCGAAAACATCACTTTGTACGACAAAATCATCCACAATTACGAAGGTCACGACCTGCAGGTGAAAGACGGCAAGGTCTGGATTGATGGTCAGGAGGCCACGAGCTACACCTTCGCGATGGATTACTACTTCATGATGGGCGACAACCGCCACAACAGCGCCGACTCCCGTTTCTGGGGTTTTGTGCCCGAGGACCACATCGTGGGCAAAGCCTCCATCGTCTGGCTCTCTTTGGACAAGTTCAAGACTTGGAGCGACAAGGGCAAAGTGCGTTGGAACCGGATGTTCAAGAAGATAAGGATGTAACCGCAGGCGCTGTCATCTGCGCCTGCGTGAGCCACACCATTTCCTCCTCCATCCGCACCTCCAGCCGGACGCTGTTGTCGGGTTGGTAGAGGATGATTTCGCCGTTATTCATAGTCGTTTCCATTTTCTTTATGCGAGATTTATTCATCATTCATCATTCTTCATTCTTAATTATTGCTGTCCGCTAAAAACAAAAAATTATTGCTGTCCGCTAAAAACAAAAAATAAGTTTTTCGTAGCCGTAACCCTCTGTAAACCAGTGTGGGCGATTTCGAGTGACAGCTCCAAGCCCCTTCCCTAAAAATCCAGCTCCAGTTGTGGAGGCGGCTCTGCAGCTTCCAACAGCACCTTCTGCCAGTCTTTTTCAGGGTTTTCGAAGAAACTCAGGAAGTCCACGTAATACATGAGCGTGATACGCACCGTCGTGGCCAGGTTGGAGAA